>JAVCDC010000040.1 GCA_030765135.1 Candidatus Tritonobacter lacicola
AAACGTTTCTATGAATAAATTTGCACACATCAAAGTATGTTTATACATTAATAAATTGCTGATTACAGGTTGTGCCGTTGCCAAGTTCATGTAATAAAAGTGGCGGAGAGGGTGTGTCAGTTAGCCCATTAACAATTAACTATTATCGATAAAGATGTGTTTGTATTTTATCAATTGTTAATGGCTAATTGCTAATTGATTTTGAATGGTTTGCTCATCCCGCCAACTTTTTAAGGCTCTCCCCGTAGGGCGGCCTGGCTATGCCGTTCTCCGTGATAATACCGTGGATATAGGTGGCGGGAGTCACGTCGAAGGCGGGGCTGTAGACCTTCACCCCCTCGGGCGCCGTCCTGGTGCCGAAGCCGCACGTCACCTCCTCGGGGCCCCTCTCCTCTATGGGTATCTCGTCCCCGGAACTCAGGCTCAGGTCCAGGGTGGAGATCGGGGCCGCGATATAGAACGGTACGCCGTGGATATGGGCCAGGAGGGCCACGTTGTAGGTGCCGATCTTGTTTGCAGAGTCTCCGTTCGACGCTATCCTGTCCGCCCCGGTAATGACAATATCAATCCTGCCCTCTTTCATGACCTGGGCTGCGGTGTTGTCGCATATCAGCGTCACGTCTATGCCAGCCTGTTGAAGCTCCCACGCGGTAAGGCGCGCGCCCTGGAGAAGGGGCCTGGTCTCGTCGGCGTAAACGGATATGGATTTCCCCTCCTCGACGGCCGCATAGATAACAGCCAGGGCGGTCCCGTAATCGGCCGTCGCCAGCGCTCCGGCGTTGCAGTGCGTCAGGACGGTGTCGCCGTCCTTCAGGAGCGCCGCCCCGTTTTTTCCCATCCGCCGGCAGGCCTCGCGGTCCTCCTCGACGATAGCGAGGGCCTCTTCAAGGAGAACCTGCTTGAGCCGGGCCACGTCGTCGGTGCGGTTCTCGAGAGCAGTTCTCTTCATCCTGTCGAGGGCCCAGAAGAGGTTGACCGCCGTCGGCCGCGAGGTGGCCAGATAATCGGCGGCCTTCTCAACCTCCGCGTAAAACGCCTCGAAGTCCTTCGCGTCCGAGTTTTGGACGCCGGCGACGACGCCCAGGGCGCCCGCAATTCCGATCGCCGGCGCTCCTCTCACCGAAAGTCTCTTTATCGCGGCCCAGACTTCCTTCACGTCGTCGTACTCGAGATATACAAGCTCGGTCGGGAGCTTCGTCTGGTCTATCATCCTGACCTTTCCGTCTTTCCACTCAATCGTCGATACAGGCATTATATCCTCCGGAAATAAAGTTCAAGCGAAAGGACCGGGGACTCAAGCTCCGGCACCAACACAACCCCGGCCCCCTACTTTCAGTCCGCTGTCCCCGGTCCGAATCAGCAGTTGTTTCTTATCCATAGTAGAGTATAGACGGCGGTCAGGGCAATTGAATTCTGGAGCACGTGGATAACGATAGGCGCGATAAGAGAGCCCGTCCGCTCGTAGACATAGGCGAGGAGAACTCCCAGGCCGAATACCGGTAAAAGCACCCCGGCGTTGAAATGGATGACGGAGAAAAGGAGGGCGGAAAGGAGAACCGCGCATAAGGCCCCCCATCTCTTCCTCAACGCGCCGAAGAAGTACCCGCGGAAAAAGATCTCTTCGAAAACAGGACCGATACACGCCACAAAGGCACCGAGGTAGAGATACCCCCACGTCGAATGCGGCCTCGCAAAAAGAAAGAGGTGCCTTTGAGGGACCGGCTCGATCCCCATGCGACGCCACAACAGCGAGGCCGCGAGGACCAGGCCGATAAAGACCGGGATAAACGCGACGTACGCGGCAATGCCGAAGACGGCCTGCCGCGCAAAACGGCCCCGCCGGAGGCCTATCGCCTGCAGAGAACTTCCGATGCCACCGGAAATCAGGCCGAGCAGGTAGAGCACGGCCACAACCTCGGCAATGAGGTTATACGTGATAAATCTTATGTCCCTCCCCGCGGGAATGGGGTCAAGAAGGCCGAGCACCATCCCTACATAGAGGAACAGGATACCTCCCCTCGCCACGTCCCAGATGTTCCAGCAAACGGCCGCCGGCACGCAGATGGAGAGGTCCCTCTTCCTCGCGACAAAAAGATGGTACACACAGAGACCTGTTCCCAGAAGAAACACCGCGTTAACGGCAAGGGCAATGGACCGGACAAAGATGGGGTGACCCGCGGAGAACCTCTTCAGCTGGACCATGGTCGGAAAGATTGAACCGGGCACGGAGGGGGAAGGTTTCGGCATTGAAGCCATAAAATACACCACCGAAACCAGCATCAGTACGAAGATGAGATCCCTGCCCGTGTGGGACAGAGTAAAGAGTTTGCCTGGCGCTTTCAAGTTGAGTACCGGATACCGGCTGTCCTTCAGCGGTTTGTTGTGCGCCTGAAGACGTCCGTTTTAAGAGAGCTCACCCTGTCGATGAAAAGAACGCCGTCAAGATGGTCCACCTCGTGCTGGACGGCCACCGCCTCAAAGCCCTTCGAACATAGTTCGACTGATTTCCCGTTGCTGTCAAGCCCGCGCGTGACGATCTTCCTGGCCCGCTTCACCCTGCCGATGAAATTGGGAAGGCTCAGGCATCCCTCCCTCCCGATCTTCTCGCCCTCGCGGCGCACGATCCGGGGGTTGGCGAGTACGACGAGACCATTGTTCGGGCACTTCCGGGCCGAGACGTCCACGACGATAACGCGGATCAGCCTGTCCATCTGCGGCGCCGCTATGCCGACGCACCCCGGCAACGCCCGGAGCGTTTCCACCAGGTCCCGCATGAGCCGCGCGACGCGCTCATCCACGCATTCAACCTCCGAAGACCTCTTCCTGAGGCTGGGATGCGGGTATGTGATTATGTCCAGAACCGGCATTGGTTGAGCAATAATTACCGTGGTAAAAGGAAGACGGTCGGCGGGCAATGCGTCGTCACGGCCGGAAGCTACAGGATGGGTTCATCTATGGGCCGTACCGACACGTCTATCTTGAGCTCGCGCCCGCGCTCTTCGAGTTCACCGGAGACGGTCTTCATGTCCAGGGCCTTCGGCACCTTGACCTCGATCACCATGGTATATATGGGTTGATCTTTCTCCCCGGCCATCTGCGTCTGGACATCGGTGATGTTTATCCCGTGCTCGGCCAGGATCTCGGTGACCCTGTAGACTATCCCCGGCCTGTCGACGCCGAGTACGGATATCATGTATTTCGTTTCGTGCTCACCCTTCGCCCTCCGCAGCTCGTCCGGCCCCAGCTCTTTTATCGACAGCACCAGGCTGAGAGACCTCCTCACCGGATCGAGCTTTTCCTCCAGGTAGCCGAGGTCCACCTTTTGCGGAAGAGAAACGATAATTATCATCGCGAACTCGCCGGCAAGTATCGTCATGCTCGAGTCCTCGATGTTGCCTCCGAGCTTAAACAGAACCTCTGTAACCCCGGCAACGATCCCGGGCTTGTCCTTGCCGACAGCCGTAATCACAAACTCTCTTTTCATTTTTCCCCCTCGAGTAATAGCGACCTGAATTGAAGCAACTCGAAAAATGCGCCGAAGGCAAACCCCGCCATGGCGCCGAATATGACGTCCGATAGATAGTGAACGCCCAGATACATGCGGCTGAAAGCTATGAGGATCGCCGCGGCCCAGAAGAACCACTTCATTCTCCTGACCCGGTGAAAAACGCCGACGAAGAAGAAGGCGCTGAACGCGTGGCCGGACGGGAAACTGTCTCTCCTCCTGGCCTCGAGCGGCCTATCCAGCCTGACCCATTGGTTGTGACCGGTCTCGTACCACAATCCGGACATCGCCTCGTACGGGCGCGGAAGGAACGCGGCTTTCTTCATTCTCACCGTGATACCATGAAAACAGAACCAGAAGATGAGAATAAAGACAATCAGCTGGCCGTACCGTCCCCTGAACAGCAGAACGGAAATGCCGGCTGCAAACATAATGTACAGCATCCACATGTGGCTCACGGCCCACATCGGAGCGTTGAGCGCCCGGCAGTGCGCGGCGTTGTTTACCCAGAGAGTAAGGCTCGTGTCAACCGGCCCGAACAGGGGACGGCCCGTAAACGAGACGACCGCGATGCCGGCGGCCACAAGCAATATGAGTATAGTTACGGCCTTCATCGGGCTGTAATTCTACCCGTGCCGCACCGCTAATGCCAGCCCTTAAATATCCCGGCGACCCGGTCCGCCAGCCCCGGCCCGAGACGAAGGAGCGACCCGTCCGGATCGCGCTCGAAATCCGGGGCGTAGTCCAACCAGGCGATAACGGGAATACCAAGTTTCCTCTCTATCAATTCCGGGCCGGTCCTGCCGGCCGGGCCCGCCGCCCGCCCGGGCGATGCCGAATTAACGACCAGGGCGAGAACGTCAACGCCTCTCCTCATGGCGTAGTCAACGGTCAGAATCGTGTGGTTGATGGTCCCGAGGGACGGCCTGATCACTACAAGCGCCGGCAGGTCGAGGGCGGAGATCAGGTCGCAGACATCGAAACCGGGACCCAGCGGGACGGCTATCCCTCCGATCCCCTCCACGACGAGGAAGCCGTGCCTCCCGGAAAGCTCTTCGTAAGCGTCCTCGAGGACGCGCATCTCTATGCTCCGTCCCGCCATGGCCGAGGCCGTCAGGGGATCAACGGGGGGAGCGAAAACAACCGGACTTACAAGCCCGTCATCATCCTCGATATCGCATACCTCCCTGATAAATTGAACGTCCGGGCTGACGAGCCGGCCGTCCTTCACCACGCAGCCGGTGGCGACGGGCTTCATATATCCGGCGTCGATAGACTTCCCGCGCAGCGCGAGAAGGAGGGCGGCCGATACGACCGTCTTCCCCACGCCGGTATCCGTACCCGTTATGAATATCCCTCTCACGATATGTACATCCTTGACAAACTATCTATTGGGGACGCTGATCTGCGCAGATTCTCGCAGATCATTATCTTTGATCCTGATAATCTGCGTTCATCTGCGTCCTTTTTCAGTAACCATTGCAATTGCTTCCCTAGTTATGCTGACCGTCTGTTCCAGCTCTCCATCCGTCATGCAATACGGGGGCATGAGGACGATGACGTCCCCCAGCGGCCGTACGATCAGGCCGCGCCTCCTCGCCTCGAGGACGACCCTGTGGCCGATCTTCTCACCGGGGCGATACGGCCTCCCGGTTT
This sequence comes from Candidatus Tritonobacter lacicola, assembly GCA_030765135.1. Lineage (GTDB taxonomy): Bacteria > Auribacterota > Tritonobacteria > Tritonobacterales > Tritonobacteraceae > Tritonobacter > Tritonobacter lacicola. Next base: position 5,162 of record JAVCDC010000040.1, read on the forward strand.
CACCGTCGGCGACAAGCTCTATGCCGGCCATCAATCCGCACTGCCTCACTTCGCCCACGTGCTCCAGCTCCGCCACCGGCCCCAGCAGCCCCCTGAATCTGTCGATCTTGCCTTTCAGGCCGGCGATAACGTCCTCCCGCTCGAATATGCCGAAGCTCGCCAGGGCTGCCGAACAGGCGAGCTGGTTACCGGTGAAGCTGTGCCCGTGATAGAACTTGCGGTCCCGGAATGCCTCGTAGATCCCACCGGAGACAAGTGTGGCCGCGAGGGGGAGATACCCCCCTGTAATGCCCTTGCCGAGGGCCATCATATCGGGCTGGATTCCCTCGTGCTCGCACGCGAACATCCGTCCCGTACGGCCGAACCCCACGGCGACCTCGTCCGCTATCAGGAGAACCCCGGAATCCCGGCACGCCTCCGCAACGCGGGCAAGGTATCCCTCCGGCTGGACAATCATACCGCCGGCCCCCTGGACCTTCGGCTCGATTATGAGTGCCGCGGCCTCATCCGAGCGCGACGCGATGATTCCGGCGGCCTTCTCCGCGCAGGCGGTGGCACAGGATGACCTGCGGAGGCCGAGGGGGCACCGATAGCAGTAGGGGGAGGTGACGGAGACCGCGGGAAACAGGAGGGGTTTGAAAATAGAGTGAAACTCCTCTATCCCCCCCACGCTCACCGCCCCTATCGTATCGCCGTGATAGGCATTATCAAGGGACAAGAAAAGCCGCTTCTCCGGTCGCCCCCTGATCTGCCAGTACTGGAAAGCAAGCTTGAGCGCGACCTCCACGGCAGTCGAGCCGTTGTCCGAGAAGAAGACCCTCTCCAGGGAGTCCGGCGCCAGTCCGACAAGGCGGCGGGCAAGCTCCACCGAAGGCACGCTCGCCAGGCCGAGAAGCGTCGAATGGGCAATCCTGCCAAGCTGCTCCGAGACGGCATCGTCTATCTCCCTCCTGCCGTGGCCGTGAAGGTTCACCCATAGGGAGGAGACGCCGTCCAGGTACTCACGCCCCAGCGTGTCGATCAGCCGCGCGCCCCTTCCCCGCTCTATTACGATGATATCCTCTTCCTCCCAATCGGCCATGCACGTGTAGGGATGCCACAGGTATTTTTTATCGTCACCGGCCGTCCGCTCGTCATTCCGCACCGCGCGCCTCCTCGAGAGCCGAAAGCAGCTCTTCTATATCCTCTTTTGTATGTGTCGCCATGGGCGTTATCCTGAGCCGGCTCGTCCCCGCGGGGACCGTGGGCGGCCGTATCGCCGGCACGAGTATCCCCCTCCCGTGCAGGAACAGGGAGAGGGAAACGGCCCTCTCGCTCCCGCCGGCGATAATGGGAACTATCTGGGTGTTGCTAGAGCCCGTATCATAGCCAAGCGACGCGAGACCCTCCCTGAGGAGGACGGCGTTCCGCATCAGCCGATCTCTCAGCCCAGGCTCCTCCTCGATGATATCCAGCGCCTTCAGGGCCGCCCCGCAGCAGGGCGGCGCGGGGGCCGTCGTGTAGATGAAGCTCCGTGCCCTGTTCCTGAGGCAATCTATCAGCGCGCGGCTGCCGGCGATGAACCCCCCCACGCTGCCAGCCGCCTTCGACAGGGTCCCCATGGAGACGGCAACACCGTCCTCCACGCCGAGGAGGCGTGCAAGCCCCCTGCCGCCGTCTCCGATCGTTCCGGTCGCGTGCGCCTCGTCGGCCATTACGTGAGCGCCGTACTTTTCCGCAAGGTCCACTATCCCCGCGAGGGGGGCCGTGTCGCCGTCCATGCTGAAGACTGAATCGGTGACTATGAACCTCCTCCTGAAGCCGGTCCTCTTTTCGAGGATCTTCTCCATCGCCTCGAGGTCGCCGTGGCCGTACACCAGCATCCTGGCCCTGGAGAGACGGCAGCCGTCGATTATGCTCGCGTGATCGAGCCTGTCCACGATTACAAGGTCGTCCTCCCCGGCGAGGGCCGGGATCGCCCCGACGTTGGCCATGTAGCCCGTCGGGAAGAGAATGGCAGCCTCCTTCCCCTTGAAGGACGCTATCCTCCTCTCCAGCTCCCGGTGTATCTCCAGCGTCCCCGAGACGAGCCGGGATGCGCCGGAGCCGCAGCCGTACCTCTCCGCGGCCTCGCGCGCCGCCTCGATGAGCCTGGCATCGCCGGCAAGTCCGAGGTAGTTGTTCGAGCAGAAGCAGAGAAAATCCCTGCCGTCGATCCTTACAGTCCTGCCCGTGGGACCTTCCACAGTCCTGAGCGTCCGGTAGAGCCCCCTGCTTTTCAGCTTCTCGAGCTCTTTATTAAGATCTTCGTCGAGCGCTTTCATGAGCAACATCCCATAACCAACTGATACCGAATTACCAACCTCAAACTACCCAATAACCATAAACAACTTCTAGCACCGCAAAGGCGCAGAGATCGCAAAGTTAAAATAAATTCTTAGTTTTCAATGGTCCTATTTTTCTCAGTGGCCTCTAATCGTTTCCTCTGTGACCTCTGTGGTTTTTTTGCGTAATTTCTCTCTGCGCTCTTTGCGTCTCTGCGGTTCTTTTACCTACATTTTAATTTATGAAATTCGTGGACACTTTCATTTAACTTTGGAAATAACCAGCGCAGCCACGTGGCCGCCGAAGCCGTACGAGAGGGAGACGGCATTCCGTATCGGTCGCGCACGCCCCTCCAGGGGCGTGTAATCCAGGTCGCACTCAGGGTCGGGCTCCTCCATGCCGGCCGTCGGCGGAACGAAGTCACGGCCCATCGCCAGCACCGTTAGAATGAGCTCGACCGCGCCTGCCGCCCCCAGGAGGTGGCCGGTGACGGGCTTGGTAGAGCTTATGGAAACGGAGCCCGCGTATTCACCGAATGCCTGCTTGATTCCCCTCGTCTCCGCGACATCGTTCAGAGGAGTAGCCGTCCCGTGCGCGTTTATGTAGTCCACGTCACCGGGCTTGAGCCCGGCCCGGAGTATTGCCGCGGAGAGCGCTCCCGCGATCGCCGCACCGTCCGGGTTCATGGACGTCATGTGATACGCGTCGGCGCGTGACGACCAGCCCGTGAGCTCGCACAGTATATCCGCGCCGCGCCTCAGCGCCGATGACAGGGCCTCGAGGACGATAACGCCGCACCCATCGCCGGGAATAAACCCGTCCCTTCTTATGTCGAAGGGCCTCATCACACCCCTTGTCAGGACCCCCATCTTATAGAAGGCCGCCAGGACCGTCGGCGTAAGCGACACCTCGCTCGACCCGGCAATGACGACCTTCGCCTCGCCGTCCCTGATCCACGACGCGCCGAGCATGACCGAATGAGCCCCCGTCGAGCAAGCCGAAACACAGTTTATGACCGGGCCGCGAGCTCCCAGCCTCCTGGCGATCGCCGTGCCTGCACTGCTCCCCATCACGTTCGTGATAAAATTACGGTAGAGCCCCTCCTGCCCTCTTTCCAGAAACGCGGCATGCCCGGCCTCGACGGTATATAAACCTCCCTTGCTAGAGCTGACCGTTACACCAGCGGTACGCAGGGCCTCCTCGTCACCAAGGAGGCCGGCGACCCCGGCAGCCTCCGCCGAGCGGTTTACGGCAATCTCAACGAAGGGATCGCGACCCCCGCCGGCGCCCTCTCCCTCCGGAAGCCTGCCGACGCGTATGGATCGCGCATCGGAAACAGGCACCTCGCGAAAGTTACCATCGCATGCGCCCTTTGAAACTTTGTCCCATACCGCCTCCGGCTCGGAGCCGGCCGGTGTGGCAAAAGCGAAACCGGTTATGACTATGCGCTCCATGATTAAAGCTGCCTATTTGTAAGCCATGCTGATGACTCTGAAATATTTATTTGCTTGCCTAGCATATTCAGTGCTTTTCATTACGGTTATCGTCCGGCGGATACGGTGACGATGCCCGTCTTACATCAAGGTTACCAAGGGTTACGAAGCTCTTCGAGCTGTTACTACGGCCTTCGGCCTGCTACGAAAAAAAAGAGCATGGCCACGCAACAATAAGCACAGCGAATTAGTAACAACGAACGCAGTGAGCGTTGTAACCTTATTAGTAACCTTTAGTAACCCTGTTTTGGACACGGGCTTCGTTACCTTGACCTTTTACCGAAACAGTAACGACTGACTAGAAAATTACAGTAATAACCATTCCCCTGAATAATTAGAATCTTCCTAGCTCAACCAATCTCACCATCCTCGATAGATACGGCTGTCCGCGTTGAAGACCTGGCCCGAGACGTTTTCCAGTGTCGAGACAAACCGGACAAGCCTCGCGACCTCGGCCGGGTCCGAAGTCCTGCCGAGCACATTGGCGGAGAGTATCCTCTCAGCAACGTTCGGCGGCACATCGAGGCCCATCCCGACCGGCATCCAGCCGGGGAGGACAGCATTCACCCTGATGTTCCCGGGCGCCAGCTCCCTCGCCGCGGCCCTCGTCAGGCCTATGAGGCCGGCCTTCGCTGCCGCGTAGTTCGACGCGCCCGCTTGTCCGGTCACACCGATCATGGACGCAATGTTGACGATGTGGCCGCCGCCCCGCCCGGCGATGAGGGGCGTGAAAGCCCGGATGCAATGAAAGGCCCCCGTCAGGCATGCGTCGATAACCTTCCGCCAATCACTTTCGCCGAGAACCGCGACAGGAGCGTCCTTTGCCATGCCCGCATTGTTCACCAGGACGTCGAGGCCGCCCAGCTCATCTTTCACCCAGAGCGCCATCGCGTCCATTTCCTTTTTTACCGTGATGTCCGCGCCGTAAATGAAGGCCCGTGACGGACCGCCCGCCTCGTCCCGGGCCTCCTCCGCCCCTCGCCTGTTACCGCGGTAATGTATGATGAGACGGTCCCCATTTTCAGCGAACACCCGGCAGATGAAGCGGCCGAGGCCGGAGGAGCCGCCCGTAACGAGGACGTCTCTCACCGCGCCACCTCCAGCCCCAGGGCCTTTATCATCTCCAAATCCTCGGACGGCCTGCGGCCTGCCCGCGTCAGGTAATCACCTGTCATCGTGCCGCTCGCGCCGGCGTGAAAGATCCGGGCCTGGAGATCCCCCAGGCAGGCCTCCCGCCCGCCGCAGACCCTGATCTCGACGTCGGGGAGGATAAACCTGAAGAGGGCGATTATCCGGAGGGCCTCTTCCGGAGACAGAAGGGGGCGTGAGGCCAGGGGAGTGCCCGGTATCGGTATGAGAAAGTTCAGCGGCACGGAGTCGACGCCGAGATCGCGCAGTGTAAGTGCGAGGTCCACCCTGTCCGTCCAGCTCTCTCCGAGGCCGAATATCCCGCCGCAGCATACCTCGAGGCCGGCGGCCTTCACCGCCCTCACAGTATCGACCATATCATCATATACGTGCGTAGAGCAGACACCGGGGAAGAAACCCCGGGACGTCTCAAGATTGTGGTGGTAACGCCGAAGGCCGCGTTCCTTGAGGCGGCCCGCCTGATCTTCGTGCAGCATGCCGAGGGAGGCGCAGGCATCGACACTACCATCCCCCGCGACCCTCTCCACCGCATCCAGTATCTCCTCGAACTCATCATCGCCATCAACCGAGCGGCCGCTGGTCACGATACCAAGCATCGACGCGCCCGACTCACCGGCGCGCCGCGCCGCCACGGCAACCCTCTCCTCTCCGATCCACCCGAAGCGCTCCACGCCCGTTTTCCACCTCGCTGACTGCGCGCAGAAAGAGCAGTCCTCAGAACAGACGCCGCTCCTGGCGTTCACGACAGAGCACAACCCCACCATACGGCCGAAGTGCTTCTCCCTTATGACAGCGGCTCCGCCCATAAGGGCATCTATGAGCACCTCATCGCGCGCAAGGCGCTCCGCCTCACCGCGGGTGACTTTTCCACCGCCGAGCACCTTTTCAAGGACTTCTCCGACGAAACCGCCCATTGTTTGTCAATCCCTCTTCGAAACCTGCTTTACAATAACCTCAAAAAAAATCCAACTGCCCCTCCAGCCTTGTTCCACCTCGTAGGTGGAACAGGTTTAAGGCTGGATCAGACAACGGCATAGTTCTCTTCGCCCACCTTGCCGTCGACTATATTGAAAGCCTTGACCCGTGGTTCACGATCCTCCCACACGGAAACGATAAAGTAGAAACACCCTGGGTAGAATGCCATCTTCACGTCCCTGGCCGATGGAAAAGGCTGCAAGCCGGGGTGGGAGTGATAGATCCCCATCATCTCGAGGCCATTCTTCTCTATATCCATCATGGCCTCGATCTGCCTCTCCGGCACCATGAAATAAGAGCGGGGGCTTTTCTCTTCGCTCTCCACCCGGTAAAGCGTCGTTATGACCCCGCCGACACCCGCGAGGATGCCGCAGCACTCATTCGGCACATCTTCCATCGCGTGGCCGATCATGCCGGAGACGATCTCTTTTTTGACCGCGACCATCGAATCGCGCGAGCGGGTTTACCTCATATCGACGATTATGTTCCTGGAGCTGAGATAATCCAGGAGCCTGCCTATCTCTTCTTCCTCACCATCGAGTGTTATGTAGGCCCACCCGTTCTTGGTGGAGAAGGAGGCCTCTATGATGTTGGGGATGACCTCGAAGTTACGGCAAATATGGTAAAAGATAGGCTCGTCCTTCAGCACCGACGGAATTGTAAGCTCCAACTTGACCTTCTTCATGCAGCCCTCCTTGACAACTGGAAATACTATCTCAAAAAGGAAGGGAGACGTCAAACCCAAAGCAAAGATTTGATTTTTTCCGGCCAGGCGCTATACTCTTAAAATAAATTTGCCCGCTATGCTCGCGAATTTATGTAGCTCCCCCGTCCCCGGTAAAACCGGGGCCGGGTCTGACAGAAGCCTGCGCCCGTCTCAGGCAGGCAGAAAGCGAAGCCGATTTATCAAGGAGGACCGATGAAAGAAGACCTTTTCGATAAAATCATGGACGAGATTCTCATTCCCATTGAGAAGCTCGATTACATCCTGGACACCAGCTACTTCCTGAAGGACACGGGAAGCTTCTACTACACAGAGGGATACTACCATCCCGGGGGGCGCGTCATAGGAAAGATAATCTACTACCCCGACAAGAAAGGGGAGAGCTTCATCCACGGCAGGCCCTACACGAGCGTCGTTAAAAAGGAGGTCGACGGGGAGGAGATATACATACCTCACGACGAACAGATACGGATACATTACCAGGTGGACAAATCGCTCAAACCAGAGCAGCAGAAGCTCCTCGTGGCGGACTACCTCGTCGCGGTCCCACTGGACGACTTTGTAGGGTTCTTCGACCCGAAGAAATCCCTCCGCTACGCCATGGAGCACCACAAGGAGGTCGACGCCGCCGTCAGGAAGGCGAGCGAGCTGCTCGAAGTCCCCGTCGAGCGGATGGGCGTTACGGGCTCCTCCGCCTTCGGACGCAGAACGAAGGGGAGCGACATCGACCTGGTCATGTTCGGGACACCGGAGGAGAACTTCGAGGCGGTGAAGAAGATATGGGGCATGTCGTACGTGGACAGGGACAAGAGGGTTGTCAAGTACGGCAAGTTCTGGCCGCTGAAGTTCTACCTGGGCAAGCAGGAGATGTGCTGTTTCTTCGCCTACAGCAGGAAAAAGGACATACCCCTCGCGGACTGCCGCATCGAGCTCGTTAAAGACGGGGTCGTGGCTTACGGGACGATAAAGGACAACATCAACTCGTATTACATGCCCGTCATCCTGGAGCTCGAGGACGTATGGGTGGACGCCGAGAGGGACGAGGACATCAGGCTCATCATATACGACGGGGCGGTGCGCGGAGAGTTCTTCCTCGGCGAGAGGCTCCACATCGAAGGGCGACTGATCAGGGTCACAAATGGTGAGGGATCCTACACAGCTCTCCTCGCCTCCGACGGCCACAACGTCCAGAAGGAGCATTTCCACCACGGCGTGCCGAAGTTCAAGCAGGAAATCATGCGGATGTGAAGAGTGCCGGGGAGAGCGACAAGCTCATCGTGGTAATAGAGGGAGGATAGGTTTTGCAGGACATCTTAATCGTAGGGGCGGGTGTGTCCGGTCTAACGGCCGGCTACCACCTGAGCCAGAAGGGGATGCGCGTCACGGTGATCGAGAAGGAGCAATCCGTCGGCGGGCTGGCGCGCTCATTCTACTACGGGGACTTCGTCTTTGACGTTGGCCCCCACCGTTTCCACACCGATGACGCGGACGTCCTCCGATTTATCAAGATGATCCTGGGTAAGGACGTGAGGGTCATCCCCCGGGAGAGCGGCGTCTGGTTCGCGGGAAGATACCACGACTGGCCTCTCCGGTTCAGCACGGTCTTCAAGCTGCCCCCGGCGATGAGCCTGAGGACGGCCCGCGACCTCATATCGAAGCGGGCGCGGGTGGGAATAAGCTTCGAGGACTACATCCTCAACATGTACGGGAAGACCCTCTACGAGGAATTTTTCGAAATATACACCCGGAAATTCCTAAAGCACGACCCCGCCACTATCCACTCGGACTGGGCCAAGGCGGGAATAGACCGGGCCGTGATCGACCGGCGCGTCAAGATGAACACGCTCTTCGGCGTGATCAAGCGCGCCATCCTTCCCATACCCGTAGCGACAGAGTTTATCTATCCCGCCCGGGGCGGAATAGATATCTTTTCCAAAAGGATGGCGGAGGAGATCGAGAAGAACGGGGGCAGGGTGCTTCTGGGCTCATCCGTGAGCGGGATCAGGGCAGGAAAGAAGGAGATCGAGGAGGTGACCTGCGACACCGGAGAGGCCTTCAGGCCGGACCTGCTGATCTGGACGGCGCCCATCAACATCCTCTGCCAGCTCATGGACATCGAGGAGCCGGCCCTCAAGTATCTCTCTGCCCTCCTCTACAACGTCATGATCGAGGGCGAGCCGCCCCTCGGGTACCAGTGGTGCTACTACGGCCAGGAGGAGATCGTCTTCAACCGCATAAGCATCCCCCTGAATTTTTCCCCCGCGACCGCACCGGAGGGGAAGACGGGAATCAACCTGGAGGTGACGTGCATGGAGGGTGACCGGGTGTGGAACGATCCCGGGAAGCTCCTGGATAAGGTGAAGGAGGACATGGTGAAGGTGGGCCTGGTTCACGGGCCGGGGGCGATCCTGGATGTGCGCGTCGAGAAAATAATCAACGTCTATCCGATCTACGAGCTGGACTACCTCTCCCCCGTCACGAGGATCCTCAACCACCTCAGCTACATGCACAATATTTTGCTTCTCGGGAGGACGGGCACGTTCTGGTACAACAATATGGACCACTCGATCCGTGCCGGGATGGACTGCGCGGAGGACGTGATCCGGAGCGAGCGGGGCGGGCTCCGGGCGATGTACAAGCGGCACGACTTCTTCAATTCATGATCCCGGCCGGTTCACGTTCCCGGCGAAAGGGTCCCGATATGAGAGAGAGGACAATTTCCATCGTGATACCGAACCGGAACGGGGAGGCGACACTCGGGGAGTGCCTGGAGGCTGTTTACGGGTCGCGGTACGGCAGCTTCGATGTGATCCTGGTGGACGACGCGTCCACGGACGGCTCCCTCGATATTGCCCGCCGCTTCCCCTGCACCGTGGTGAAGAACGAGAGGTGCCTGGGCGCCGCGGCGGCCCGCAACGCCGGGTGCCGGGCGGCAAAGGGGGAGGTCCTTCTCTTCACGGACGCGGATGTCCTCCTGCCGCCGGACGCCCTCTCGCGCGTGAACAGCGCCCTCGAAGACGATCGCATTGCCGGGGTGATAGGTCTCCTCTCGCCCTCGCTCCGCTTCGGGAACCTCTCCAGCCAGTACAAGAACCTCTACATGCACACCACCTACATGAAGCTGCCGGCCGAGGTGTCGGTGTTCTACACGAGCTGCGCCGCCATACGGAGGGGCGTCTTCGAGGAGTGCGGCGGCTTCGATGAGCGCTACCTGAGCTCCGGCATAGAGGACATGGAGTTCGGTGAGAGGGTGACGGGAGGGGGGCACATCCTGGAGATCGACAAGGGTCTCCAGGTGGAGCACGTGCGCCACTACTCGATACAGGAGCTCCTGCGCACTGCTTTCAGGAGGGCTTCCGGCGTGACGAGGATAATGCTCCGGAGGCGCTTCAGCCGCCGGGAGAAATCCACGTACATGACCTCCCCGCTCTCCTTTGTTTCAAGCATCGCCATGTGCCACCTCTCCGTCCTGCTTCTTGCGCTCGGCCTGCTTTTCCGGTCGAGGGGGTGCCTGGGCGGCGCCCTCCTCCTTGCTCTTTCCGTCGTCCTTTTGAACGCGGGCCTCCTCAACGCGATCCGCAGGGCGAACGGCCTTTTTCATGCGGCCGGGAGCGTGCCCATCCTCTTCCTCGACCTCTACGCCCACGGCCTGGGGAACCTGGTCGGCATACTCGGGTACATGCTGGGGCGGAGATATTGAGAGAATGAGAGATTTCGGGCGAAGCCGCAGAAAAACAGCTCTTCCCTCGCCCGTGCTGATCGAGGGGTTCATACTCTTTATCCTATTTATCCTGACATTCCTGCCGGTCTTCTCCTGGATGCGGGAGCGGTTCACGGCAAGCGGGACCTTCTACTCGCACGGTCCTCTCATCCCTTTCCTGGTCGCATACCTCATATGGCACAGAAAGGGACAATTGACGCTGCAAGACAAAAAGCCCGCTGCCGCGGGACTGCTTATTGTAATAGCCTTCCTGGCACTTCATCTCCTCTCCATGATCACGGAGATACACTTCATCTCGGGCCTGGCAATGATCGGGGTTATTCTTGGCGCCGCCGTTTTCCTCTTCGGATTCGGCTTCACCCGGAGGATCGCCCCCGCATTGGCCCTCTTGATATTCATGGTCCCAATGCCGCGTGTCCTGCTCATCGACACAGCCTTCCAGCTCCAGCTCGCCAGCGCGAAAGCGACGGTTCTTGTTCTCAACACTATCGGCATCAACGCCGCCCGCGAGGGTGTCTGCATCCTCCTGCCGGGCGGCGCAGTTCTCGAGGTCGCCTTCGCCTGCAGCGGGCTGCGTTCACTTATAGTATTCATCGCCACGGCCTGGATAATCATAGCAATGGCCCGTAAGATCAACGCCATGAGAGCGCTGTCTCTGCTTGTGCTCTCGATCCCCATGGCCCTGGCAAGCAACGTGTTCAGGCTCGTCCTCACCGCGCTGGCCACCGCATACTGGAGATACAGCGACACCGTGCACACCGCATCCGGCCTGGTCTCTTTCGTTATCTATATTATCGTCATGCTTCTCATCAGCAGGAGGCTGTTATGGAAAGAAGAGTGCTGACCCTGATCGCGTTATTCGCCGCGGCCGCCCTGCTGACGCTGAAGTTGGAAATGGGAAAAGAGGGGTTCGTCTCCCCCACCACCCTCCCATCCCTGCCGGCGCATGCCAGGGACTGGCAGGGCGTAAGGCTCTCCCTCTCACGGGATGAGCTCGAGATACTCGGGGCCGATAACGTCGAGGCCATGCAGTACTACAACAGCGCCGGCGAGGGAGTCGGCCTCTATATCGTCAGGGAGCGGCGTAAAAGGGGCAGCTTCCACCCGCCGGAGTACTGCTACCTCGCCCAGTCGAACGTCAGCATAACGGGCAAAGGCCGCGCGCCCATCTCCATAAACGGCGGGCGGATAGAGGCGAGTACGATGACCCTCCAGACGGAGAAAGGCGGGCTCCTGGTTCTCTACTGGTACAAGTCGGGAAGCTACCGCACACCGAGCTACTACAAGCACCAGCTCTCCTTCCTCTGGAGGATGTTCAGGCAGGGCGGAAGCGACTCCGCGATGGTCCGGCTGACGGCCCGTGTGGGCGACGACGGCGTCAACGGGGCGCTGAAAAGGATCGAGGATCTACTGGCCAACCTGGCGCCGCACTACGACATTTGAGTTAAATGAGTTTTTGAGTTTAATGAGTTAATCTCATCAGACAATAAAATCAACTAACCCATTTAACCCATCAACTCATTTTATCCTTTGTGCATCTTGTGCTTTTTTGCGGCCATTCTCCCTTTAGTGGTTCCACGGAGAATCAGGCTTCAATCCATCCACGTGTACTTTTACTTCAGCAAGCTCCGTCTGCTCGAGCCCTATGCGGCAAAGCGACGTTAACTATCTTTCACCGCTCATTCTGCACGCCCCGTCGAGTATTTCAATCTTCCCCTCCAGGCCGGGGGTGGTCGATATCACTATCACCCCGTCCTCTTCACGGGCCGCCACGGCGTCCACGCCGGGCATTCCATCGACCAGGGCGAGGCCCTCATCCTCCCCCAGGATAAAGATCGCCGTCGCGATGGCGTCGGCGACCACGCAGCTCCCGGCAACGGCGGTTACGGAAATGATATCAGTCTCCGCCGGATACCCCGTCCGCGGATCCATGATATGGCAGTAGCGCCTGCCGCCGGATTCGAAGTAATTCTCGTAACCACCGGAGGTGGCAACCGCCATGTTCGCAACGTCGAGCCGCGCCAGGAGCCTCTTCGCCTCCCGCGGATGGCGTATCCCGATCCGCCACCCTTTCTCACCGAGACAGTAGAGGTCACCTCCGACGTTCACGAGCCCCCTCTCGATTCCGCTCTCCCCGAGCGCCCGCGCGGCCCGGTCAACGCCGTAGCCCTTCGCAACACCGCCCAGGTCTATCGACATCCCGGGCTCGGGGAGCCGGACCGTTCCCCTTTCCCAGTCCATCTCCACCCTGCCGGCGCCCACGAGGTCCGCCAGGACGTCTTCAATATCACCTCTCCCCGGCTCCCTGAAGGTCCGCGTTCTGAAACCCCACAGATCAATCAGGGGTCCTACCGTGACGTCGAACGCACCGCCGCTCAGGGCGCTCACGCGCCCGGCCTCCTCCAGCACGGCTATCGTCCCCGGCCGCACGGATACGGGCGAGCCGCCGGCGGAGGCGTTGATCCGGGCGACATCGCTGCCCTCACGGTAGGCGCTCATCGCCTCGTCAACAGCCTCGAGCTCCGAGAACGCAGCATCGAGGGCCTTCTCTGCCGCCTCCTTCGAAGGAGATTCAACCTTAATTTCCGCGACAGTCCCCATGACAAAGCCTGTTCTCTCGAATGTCCGTTCGGACGGCCCGCACGAGGAATGGAGGGTTAACAAGCATGCCAACCCCACTAGAAAGGTACAAGCCTTATGCATGATGTCCTATTATAACCGCACATTTGACTTATTATGCTGACTTATTGACAACCGATTTTGCAGGTGCTTAAATCTACTCAGGTGTCTCGATATTTTTAAAATTTTTCTCGAGAAAATTTTTACCGATAAATTCGGGAGCGAAGCGAGCTAATTTATGAGCGGGATGACGGAATTCGACGTTGCCGGGAGGAAGATACTGGAGGGGATAGAGCCCCTGCCAACCGTGGAGGTGGACATCCTCGAAAGCCTCGGCATGACACTCGCCGAGAACGTCCCCTCCCCCAACGATATCCCCTTCGCCGCCAACTCCGCGATGGACGGCTTCGCCGTAATCCACAAGGACATCGAGGACGTCTCCGAGGACAACCCCGTCACGCTGAAAGTCATAGACGACATCAAGGCGGGAGACGTCTCCTCCCGGAAGGTGACTCCGGGAACGGCCATAAGGATCATGACGGGTGCGCCCCTCCCCCGGGGCGCCGACACGGTCGTCATGGTCGAGAAGACCAGGTCCGACGGTGATTCCGTGATTATAGCCGCCCCGGAAGATGCCGGTCAGAACGTCCGCCGGGCCAGCGAGGACGTGCGGAAGGGCGAGGTTATCCTCGAGCAGGGAGAGATTATCGAGCCCGCCGGCATGGGGATGCTGGCATCGATCGGCAGGAGCCGGGTCCGCGTGAGTAGAAGGCCCCGCGTGGCTATTCTCGCGACGGGCAACGAGCTCATAGAACCGGACGGGCAGATAGCCACGGGGAAGGTCAGGAACACCAACACCTACTCACTCTTCGGCCAGGTGCTCCGGTGCGGCGCCGGGCCCGTCGCCCTGGGCATAGCGAGGGATTCCAGGGAGGATACCGAAAAAAAGGTCAAGGTAGGACTGGCCCACGATGTCCTGCTCACCTCCGGCGGCGTCTCCGTGGGCGACTACGACATGGTGCGTGACGTGCTCACGGAGATGGGGCTGAAGCTCGTCTTCTGGAAGGTCAGGATCAAGCCGGGCATGCCCCTCCTCTACGGAAGGATCGGCAATACACCGGTCTTCGGCCTCCCAGGCAACCCCGTCTCGTCCATGGTGACCTTCGAGCTCTTCGTCCGCCCCGCCATTCTCAAGATGATGGGCAGGAATAAGCTCTTCCGTCCCGTGGTAACGGTAACACTCGATGAGGACATAGATCTCAGAACGGGGAGAAACCACTTCCTGAGGGCGGTCGTCACCAGAGCCGACGGAGGAGGCTACACCGCCAGGACGACCGGGCCCCAGGGCTCCGGCATCCTCACGTCCATGGTGCTGGCCAACGCGCTCCTGATGGTCGGCCCCGACGTCTCCCGCGTCGAGAGAGGCACCGGGCTGAAGGCCATGCTGACAGGCAAGGAGTCTATGTGATACCCAGCTTCGGCTTCGGGGAGTTAGTATTCATATTCCTCGCCGTTCTCGTCGTCTTCGGCTCGAGGAGAATGCCGGAACTGGCTCGCATGCTCGGCAAGGCCGTCCGGGAGCTTCGCAAGGTCGCCGAGGACTTCCGCAACAATATCGGGATCTGATCGCTCCCCATCCTTCAAATTACTCCCTCTCCCCCCAAAAATTGGGGGAGAGGGTTACTTGTCCTGTCGAAGATCCGGCAATTGTTGACGGAAGCACAGTCAAAAGATTGTTTTTAACAGGTATTCCAGTGCTTACCTTCGACTGAATTGGAGAAGAACCAATCCTGTTATCCCGGCAATGATTGGAGACGTCTCCCCGGGAGCAGGGCTTTAGTTTTTCGGTTCTTTACGTTACCGAAGCCGAAACGGGCTTCTTCACCCTAACCCTTGCCGGATCCCCGACTACTTTGACGCGACGTAGAGCGTCGTCGTCGCAAGGCGGCGGATAAGGGGGATCTTCTCCAGGACCACTTCGAGCAACCGGGCGAGCGGCATAAGTACGTTGGGCGTTATCTCTGGGACAAAGACGAAGTCCCGGCTGGATTCCAGCGTCATCCCCGCACTCTTCACGAGCGCAGCCATCTCCCCCTTCGAGAGCGGCTTGTTGGTCATCCTGTCGCCCCGGGACGTGCCGGGGGGGACGAAGCCATCCTCGCCGGGCTCCGACGGAAGCATCGGGATGAGCTTCCTGGCCAGAGATAACTTCCCCAGTAACTGCTTCACGATTTCGGCCAGGCCGAACCTGTTGGGCGTCGTTACGACAAGCTTGCCCCCGGGCTTCAGGCACCTGCTTATCTCACTCATTATCAGCGGCCGTTCGGCGGGGAAGAAGTGCTCGAAAGCCTCGATGGAGAATATATAGTCGAAATACCCGTCCTGGCAGGGAATGGCTGTCGCGTTGGCGTACCCCAGTTTTATGGAATAGCCGTTCTTCTTCGACAGCTCCATACCAAACTCTATCGACCTGTCGCAGATGTCTATGCCGTGCGCCTCCGCCCCAAGGGAGGCGGCAAGCATGGCCAGGTAGCCCCAGTCGCAGCCGAGGTCGAGCATCCTGTCCCCTCTCCTTATCTCCACCTGCTTGAGGGCCTCGAGGGGGCGGCGGCCGTACTCAACGTACCGCAGGACCTTTAACGGGCTCATGAACCACTCCCTGTAGAGAAAAGCCTCCTCGACCCCGGGGGAGTCCCCCAGTGGGAGAAGGTCCAAGTAATAAACCCGCCCGTCCTGTATAACCTTGCCCATTGTATCGCTCCGGCGGCTACTATATCAGGAGCACCCCACGTGCATCAATAGCCGCCTTGCTGAAAGAAATCGTCGCCTCTACCACCCGGTAAAAAGCCCGGCTTTTTCTTATAGCTGATTTTCAGGGGGTAAAAATTGCGTTTAAGACCCCCCGGAAGGCCAAATTGGGTCTAACTAATAAGGGAAGATTTAATATTTAAGATGCGGACCCTACTGTACGTTTTATTGGGGTGGAGCTGATTTTATTGCCAACCAAAATCGCATCCTGATTGTCCCTCGTCGCCGTAGTTCTGCCCCCAGTCCTTCATGTAGCCCGAAGGCGCAGCTGAGGTGTAAGGCTGGAAATTTATTCTTATCGTACCGATGCCTATCCTGATATCCATGACCACCGGCAAATGGTCGGAGCTGTAATTCTCATGAGTGTCGTTTTGCTCGAGACCGGCGGCGGCGAGCTGCTCAGAATTCATGCTGAGCGTATTTAAAATGAAGCTGTTCGCAACCGTCGAAGCACTGTCCGTATAGTAGAAACGATCTATCCTGCTGTACGGATATTCCGTGTCGCTCGGCCAGGTGTCCGGATCTACGTTATACGGGTTTTCAGGCTTGGTATCGGTGATATCGGTAATATCCCAATCTCCTTTGACATCAGGTCCATAGGTCCCGTTATCCTGGATGTCGCCCGTGCGGAGGGTTACTTCGGGTTGGGGATGTTCGGAATAGAAATTGAAGTCACCCATGACAATCATGGGAGTATCGCTTCCGAGGCTTATATAATTATGTTGCGCTTCGGGGGCGTCTCTGGCATCTCCCATCCAGCAAGCGATCGCGTCACAGCTTTTCTGCCGTTTTGCTTCGGATTCAGGGTCACTCATTGCTTTTAGGTGGACTCCCATAATGTATAAGTCTTTGAAATGTGCGCCATCAGGCAAGTCCACCAGGCCGATGGTTACTCCACGGCTAGAGGAAGGCGGGTTCGTGTCAGTCCGGGTCATCGAAAGCGGGTATCGTGAAGCCAATACATTTCGTCGACCGTCAGACATGCCGAAATGGATTTCCCATGTCGCTCCATACGGCAGGACACTGTCAAGGCGAGATCGAATAGAAGATTCTGATAAACTGCTATTAATTTCCTGGAAGACGATGACGTCCGGTCCGATTGCCGATAGAATACGGTTGAAAGCGTCATCTCTGCTTGGGTCGGAGATAAAATCCATATGGGTGTTGTAGCTCAACAATCGGACATCGGTATCCAGATCCTTGGAGAAATCACCTGCGGAGGGGTTGAAAGCATAGGCGCTCGACTGCCCGAGTAAAGAGCAGGTCTGTAACAGGAAGAGCGCCGAGAAAACCGCCAGTGATAGGTTATATAACCTATGAATTATTGTGCGCATTTCACTCCCTAACTCCCTAATACTATTATACCTTATGTTATTACATTAGGCAAGTCGTATTCTGTCCAGACTTTTTCATCACGGTTTTGAGGTCGGTCGCTATATCAGTTTGGAGCGGATCATCGAGCAGAGTAAAGATACTTATTACGAGTCCCTCGGCAATAGTTCAGAGAATTGGCACCAGGGCCGACACGACATCCTCCCCTGGTTTAACTATTATCTGGGAGTTCTACGAGCTGCGTACCGGGAATTTGAGGAAAGGGCGGGTTCGGTTTCCTTCCCCAAAGGGGCAAAGACCGAGCTTGTGGAAAAAGCTGTTGAGGCTTTTGTCGGCGATTTTACAGTGAGGGATATTCAACGCGCTGTTCCCAATGTCGGTATAGATATGATCAGGCGGGTCTTGAGACAGATGCGCCTTTCCGGCACAATCGTGTGCTTAAAAAGAGGCCGAACCGCCCGCTGGAGGAAAAAGAAGTAATGCCATCCTCCATTCCCCCTGATTTTTATATAATAGCCTTGTATTTTTAAAGGATACATATTAATATAACCCCGTAATTTTAAACATTAAGAGCGGGGGTGGGGTACAATGAGCACTATGAAACGGCTGATCGAGCAGGACCTTGAAAACTGGAAAAACAGCCGGCGCCGCAAGCCTTTGATCCTGCGCGGAGCACGGCAGGTCGGTAAAACTTATTCCATAACCCGGTTCGGGGAAAGAGCCTTCGATGAGGTTGCGACCATCGATCTGGAAAGAAATCCGGAATGGCATCGCGTTTTCGAGGGTGACCTGAATCCGAAACGCATCACAGGCGACCTGGAAGTCCTGCTTAACCGGAAGATAGTTCCCGGCAAAACCTTGCTGTTTTTCGATGAGATACAGGCCTGCCCCCGGGCGATCACCGCACTCCGCTACTTTTATGAGGAACTACCTGACCTGCATGTTATCGCGGCCGGGTCTCTGCTTGAGTTTGCCATGAAGGAAGCCTCATTCCCGGTCGGGCGTGTTCAATTCATGCACCTCTCCCCTCTCTCTTTCGTCGAATACCTTATGGCCACCGGCCGCAATGCAGCCGCTCACACTATAATGGCGCCACCCGGAAGACTTGCTGATTCAATCGACGATCTTCTCTGCAAAGAGCTCCGCCGGTATTTCTTTGTTGGAGGCATGCCTGAATGTGTGATGGCGTATACAGCTACGGGTTCACTGCGCGAGTCGTTCGAGGTCCAGGCCGAAATCTGCGAGACCTATCGGATGGATTTTGCAAAGTACGCGCCCCGGGCGAACAGACTCTGCCTTAACGCCGTATTGACCTCGGTCGCCCGGACCGTTGGGCGGCAGATAAAATACTCCCGGCTTGCCGACGGCTACTCGAACCCTACGCTGAAAAAAGCCTTTGAGCTGCTTTGCCTGGCCGGCCTTATCAACAAAGTACCGTCGACAGATCCCTCGGGCCTCCCACTGGGTTCGGCAGCCTCTCCAAAGATATTTAAGGCCCTCATGGTCGATGTCGGTCTTATGCGATATCTCTCCGGCATGCCTGTTGACGTGGAGTACGACCAAACGGACCTGCTCGATATTTACCGTGGGGCTATGGCCGAGCAGTTCGTCGGCCAGGAAATGGTCCTCTCCCAGAATAACGAACTCTACTACTGGTCGCGGCGGGCGAAAGGCAGTTCCGCCGAGGTCGACTATGTCTCGGTTCACGCCGGAAAAATCTATCCCGTGGAAGTGAAAAGCGGGCCGGCAGGCAGGCTGAAAAGCCTGCACCTCTTTTTAAAACAATACCGCAACTCCCCGGGAGGAATCGTCCTTTCAATGCAGCCCTATTCCGAACTGCAGAAGCAAAAGCTGACGTTCGTTCCCCTCTACTTTGCTTTTTCAGCCACCGGAGGAACAGGGACTCTATAGCAGGAAAGCTTCTTTGCCTCTTGCTTTTCTCTTTTTCAATCGTCAATCTGCAATCGTCGATCGCCATTCCCTTGCGGAGGGCTGAATTGGGTCTAACTAATAAGGGAAGATTTAATATTTAAGATGCGGACCCTACTGTACGGACCCCATTCCCCACAGTGAATATATCGCCTAGGGCAAATAAGTACTAAGGTTCATTCCAACCACTAACAGTCCGAATTTTATAGATGCCAGGCTGGGTAAAGGAAACCTTGCCACCACTAGTATCGGGGTAATACCAATATTCACCAGAACTGTGTTTTTTAATCCTGCCTGGCTCGCCAAATATTTCTCTAACCTTTTCCTGGGGCATGCCTATCCGTAACATGCGCCATTGTCTTATGGGGGGAACAGAAGCGGAAGTTGAATCCTTACTATCTTTTAATAACTTTATTTCCCATGCCAACTCTCTAACACGTTTTTCTAAATACCGTACTCTTTCTTTAAGACCCTTGATTGTATTATCTGGATTCTTATGCTCTCTACTTTCACCCACTGACTTCTGTCCAGAATCTGGTTCCCCTATTAAAATAATTTTCTCTTCTCCACCCAGACTCTGTTTTGGGGCGATGCAAAGCAATGATGCAATAAAGATACCCAGCATAGCCTTGAAGAATATTCCGGTCATTTTATCCTCCTTTCATACTATCGGAGCTGTGGCTAAGCTAATCGTGGGGCACTTTTGTCGATGTTCCTTTTTACTTCATGCCAATGTCAGTTACGCCGACCGCATCATTGCCCGAAGGCATTATCCAGAAGTCAAGGGTAAATGCGACCCCTTTCACCCTTTCAGCGACCCCTTTCAGCGATTTAATAGTTGATAGCGCAGGTCTTGACCCCATTTCCACATAACTAACCATAGAAGTGATCCAATAATATTCTCGGTCATCGCTTTGCTCTAGAAGCAGGCTCAGCCGCTGCAAGTTCTGAGGCAGCGAAGAATCTCAAGGGCTGAAAGCCCGAAGAACTTGATTTTCTCCTGATCTGCCAACAAGTAAGTTAACAAGTAAACACCGTCCCCTATTCCCATAAATAGATGACCCCGCTCGCCGAAGTCAATAAGTCAACTCCGTCCCCCCTTCTTTTGACATTACTACTTTTTTAACGCACGCACCGATGCCAGAGATTGTTTGACCGACTCTATAGTCTGCTCAGTGGAAATAAGCGGAGTGATTTCCCACTCCATAAAAGGCCACATGGGCAGCTGACTTACTAACGTCTGAAGCTCCTCATTAGAGTCCACATCCCAGATTGTGCAACCCGCTTGTCGACCTACAAGTGCACCATGAAACACGACTTTTCCTTGTTCCTTATACTTCATAATATCTTCCATACCCTTTACCACAAGTTCCAACCATTCTTCGGCTGGGAGTGGGTAAGCTCCTTCTAGTTCGCAATTGACCAAATACAACATAGCTATCGCCTCCTTTCTTTTTAGCAGTTCGTTAAAAGATACGAGCGTCTTGAACCCTTAATCTATCTTGCCCCCCGAATCCACGTTTAAACCATGATTTACTGTACTACCGGTCCCCCTTTTTCTTAATCGGCGCGCAGCGCCCGCCAATATGAAGCTCAGCCGCTAAGGCAGCGGGCGACCAGACAGAAGATCAATCCGTATTCGTGGTGATTATGCCCTTGAGTTATTCCTGATCAGCCCGAAAGTAAGTTAACAAGTAAACACCGTCCCCTCGGGTACAACTTTCGTTAGAAGGCCCTTTTTGACTGTAAAATTGAACCGCTAAGCCCTTCACAGGGCACTTAAAATACGCTACTTTTTCATCGTCAATGGGTTACGTAGGTCCGGCCCTGATTATCTTCTACTTATTGCCAGCCGTAGCCGCGGGGGCCGTACGACTGGGCGATGTCGGGGCAGTAGCTGGAGGGGGGGGTGGACCATGAGGGCTGGAAGTTGACCCTGACGGTGGTGGGCTTCACGGCGGCGTTGAGCGGGTTTCCCCCGCACCGGGCCTCGATCCCGTCGCTCCACCCGTCGCCGTCGGAGTCGGCGCTGTTCAAGTCCGCGTCCGTCCCTACGGGGTTGTTGACGGGGTGGTAGGGGTTGTAGGCCGCATTGCCGTCGTGGTAGATCTCGTCGTAATCGGAGAGGCCGTCAGAGTCGCTGTCCTGCGCCTGGAGGTCCGCTGCGTACGTGACGACGAGTTGCGGCTTGTTCGTGTTCTCCCGCGAATGGAAGTCCGCGCCGCCCGATCCCCCGGGCAGGATGGCGAATGCGACCGCCCCGTTCCCCGCGACGCCGTCGATGACGTCCGCCTCAGACCAGGCGTTCTCGGAGTTCGCCGCGAGGGACGCCAGGACGGCGCCATTCTCGGAAAGCGGGTTGTTCCAGGTCGGGGAGGACTCTGTCCAGGAGGTGTCGGAGCAGGAGCGGATCTCTCCGGTGTCGCCCGCGTCGAAGCAGTAGAGGCGCAGGGTCGCGCTCTGCACCTGCCCCTGGACGCCGGAGACGCTGAACCGGATGTAGGTGTGGTACTGGTGGGACGAGGTGTCGAGCAGGAGCGCGGAGCTCGAGCCGTAGTTCGTGCCGGGGTTGAGGTCGTCGATATAGGTGTCAGCCGCGGGGGTGAAGGTGGTCGTGCCGTTGTACACTGTCGCGGCGCAGAAGTCCGGTGCGGACCAGTACGAGCCGTCGCGCACGCGGAGCTGGAAGACGTACGTGCCGGGGATGGCCGTCGTGAAGAACGGCTGGGACGTGCTCGCGCCGGAGATGGTCACCGTCGGGCCGGAGACCTGCGTCCACTCGTAGGTGAGGCCGGCACCCTCGGGGTCCACGCTCGCCGTCCCGTTGAGCGTGAGCGAGCCGGTCGTCCCCGCGACGTCGCTCCCCGCGTCGGCGAGGGGAGGCCGGTTTAACGGCGTCCCGCCAAAGGTGACGTAGTCGAGCCTGTTCCCGTCCAGGTCGAGCGCTTTGACGGCGACCGCGGCGGCGCCGACGTCGACGATTAAGTAGTGGTTGACCTGCGCCGATGATTCGAGGGTGCCCCCCGCCCAGGCGGAGTACGACCCCGTGTGCAGGCCGGCGCCCGCGCCGCCGCTCGTGATGTAGGTTACCCCGTCCACGGGGGCGTAGCGGCAGTAGAGGTGGTTATGGCCCCCGAAGGCGCAGGTCACGTCTTTGTCCCGGAAGACGGGGTGGAGGGACGTCTGGATGCTCGCGGCCTCGTCCGCGGTGTGTTCGCCCAGGGACCACGGCAGGAAGTGTATGATGGCGAACGTCCAGTCCGTGTCCACGTCGTTCCGGGCGTCGTCGAGGTCGGATTGTATCCAGTTGTACTGGGGGCCCGAGGTGTAGCCGGCGTTGTCCCAGAGCGCCATGGCGGCGACGTGGACGTTCCCGTAGTCGAAGGAGTACCACTTCTCGTCCGTCGAGCCGGACCCGGCGTAGGGGAAGTCGAAGTAGCCGTAGATGTACGCGTCGGAGGCGGCGGTGGTCCTGTCCTCGTGGTTCCCCAGCCCCACGTACATGGGGAGATGCGATAGCAGTGACTGGGCGGGCGGCCACATCTCGCTCCAGTCGCTGTAGTACCTGCCGTCCGTCACGACGTCGCCGCTGTTGAGGACGAAGGTCTGGTGGTGCGCGGGGTACTCGTCCATGTCCGCGCGGATCCTCTGCGCCACCGCTGACCATGTGGCGGTGTCAGTGCGGTTGTCCCCGGCGACGTAGAACCTGAAGCCGTGCGCCCCTGCGGGAGGGGCCGTCTTGAAGGTCGCATGGGCCGTCTGCGTTGCGCCCGACGTGACGCGGTAGTGGTAGATGGTGTCGGTGGAGAGGCCCGTGAGGCTGGCGGAGTAGACGGGGCGGCCGTTCACCCAGGTGAGTGTCGCTCCGGCGGTCCCGCCCCCGTAGGCCGTCGTCTTGCCGTAGGCGACAGACGGGGTGGAGGATTCCTGCTCGTCCGCCTCCCACGTGACGACGATGCTGCTCTGCGTCACGTTCTGGACCCAGGGGCCCTTGACGAAGTCGTCGGCGTGGGACACTCCCGCGACCGCCAATGCTGCTGCTGCCGTGATTGCTCTCGCCGTTCTCATTTCCAGCCGAAGTTGATCCCTTCGAAGAAAAAGGAGCCGTCGTCCGCGCGGTACCCGGCGGGGACTCCCGCGGCGCCGGGCTGGTAGTTTATCCGTATGGCGCCAGGGTCGTACTTGAAGGACTCCACGATTACCTCCTCCTCCAGCCCGTCTGAGGGCGTCGCCCCGTCGATCAGCCACAGGTTGATGCGGGTGCCCTCGCCGCCCGCCGGCGGCGTGTCGCCTCCGGCGTACTGCAGGGACTCGATCTCGTCGCCGGGATCGGGAGGGAGCGTGCTTCCCTGGAAGCTCGAGAAGAGGACGTTGCCTGCCTGCCAGGCGAAGCGGTGTGTCGAGTAATTCCCCTGTAGCGCCATGTCGAACCGATGCCGGTTGCCGGCGGTCCCCCACGGCTGCACGACGAACTGCGCGTTTTTCCCCGTCTCCTCTCCCCACCGGGAGAACTCGATGTCGATCTCCCGGTAGTTGTGCTGCGGGGCGTCGTCGTCCCAGGTGAAGAGCCCCAGGACGATCTTCCTGTCAAGCTGGTCCACCCGGCTTCCGAGGATGAAGGTGTAGGTCCCGTAGCCGAGCGTCTCGGTCGTGAAGACCTCCGTGGAGTACCATTTGCCGCTCCTGTAGACGATCTTTAGGTGGAGGCGGTCGCTTCCGTCGACCCAGACGTCCGCCGTGTTGTCGGAGAAGTAGTTCGGCCCGGGCCCCACGAGGCTCTCGCTCGCCTTCACCTTCCAGGTGTACCCGGAGAACGAGAGCGTCCGGTACGGTGGCCCCCTCTCCACGTACGTGTGCGCGAGCGCGTTCTGGTTGAGCTCGGCCGGCAGCGTCCCGCCGCCGCTCATCGTGGGCGGGGTGTAGCCGTTCTCCAGCAGGTAGGCCACGATCCTGGTCGCGTTCTGGTCATCCCCGCCGGTCGTGATGTCGCAGGTCCATCCACCGTCGCCCTGGATGGACGTCAGAGGGCTGCCGAAGTAGGGCTTTGTCCACCACCCCGAGACGTAGATGTAGACGGCGACCTTGTAGCCGGCCGGGTCGACCCCCGCCACCTGCCCCTGGAGGTCCTGAGAGCTCCCGTAGGGCGGCACGTATGTGAACGATACGGTGGCGGCGCGGCAGGGGGATCTCGTCAGAAGCAGCAAAAACACCACTGTCAAGAGTAGATCGCGCATGCTAATCCATCATTGTGCCCCATCGAGAGGATGAGGCACACATGGTGTACCACCATGTAGTACTTACTAAATTATGCCACGTACTCATGGAGAGTCAAGGAGAAATGTCCTTCCTTGTTCTCAACTGACGGTGAGTTGAGCGGAACCTCGACTTCCGGGGCGGCCCCGAAGGAGGCCGGCCCGGAAACAAGGGGGAAGTCCCGCGAAGCGGGATTGTTCCACGATCATGATAAATATCCCGTCGAGTTACTCCTGATCTACCCACAAGTAAGTTAACAAGTAAACACCGTCCCCTATTTCCCAGGCGCTAGCGAGGAACCCGTCGCCGCTTGCCAGAGATCTATGGATAATACCCGCTGGCAACGACGCCATAAGCATGACAGCAACCAGAACACAACAGTAAGGCATTTGTTTTTATCTGGTTTCCAGTTTTTTGCTTATAGCTTACAGCTTATCGCTTTTTCACTTCTTGTTTCTTTTCTTTGCGCCCTTTGCGCCTTTGCGGTTCATTTATTGTTTCTTTTTTTCTTCAGTGGTTATTTTTTTATTTAGTTCTTTTCTTCTTTTTCTTTCGTTTTTAATTTTTCACTATGGTTTTGCCTTTTGAATTAACTGGGTCTATAATGAAACAACCGTATTTTCTATGCTCCAATAGGTAAGCCAGTCAGAACAAGATAATAAAGTCACCCAAAATTACCATGAGCCGCCGTTACTATGCCGTAGCATGGGCTGTCATATTCCTAATCGCTTTTGCGTTACGGGCTCTGCCTATATTTGCCGGCCAGCCCTATATCAGTTACGTCGATGAGGGACATGTGCTTCACCGTGTAATAAACATGATCTCAGCAAGAACATGGGACCCTAATTGGTATAGATATCCCTCATTTGTTATGTACCTAATTATTATCGGGGCGTATATCTTTTCTACAATCTCCATGCTCATAGGATGCCATACCTTCGCTGATATCATGGCAAATAGTTTTGTCCCATCCGGGTACTACGACATCATTGAGCCTTCATCAATCATAATAGTTGGGCGCATGGTTGTCCTGTTGTTCAGTATTGGTATTGTCATTCTCGTTGCTGTAATTGCAAAGCGGCTTTCAGGGCATCCAGCTGGGATGATGGCCTCTCTGTTTGCCGCCACAGTGCCAGCCTTGGTAATTCGTAGTTCGATAGTAATCGTTGACACACCGGCTACTTTTTTTACTACAGCCTGTCTTTATTTTTCTCTGCGCATGCACGAAGACAACCGACGAAGTCCTTATGCGATAATTGCAGGTATTATGGCCGGTTTCGCTTTCTCATCAAAGTATCCAGCCGGGTCTGTCTATGTCGTAGTAGTCACTACGATTCTGATTAGAAACTGGTCGCTGCTCGAAAAAGGACATGCATTGTTATCTTCTGTCATTGGTCTAGTGCTTGGTGCATTGATAGCTATGCCTACTCTTTTATCAAGGTTTAATACAGTACTAATGGATATCCGGCTCCAAGCCAGCGTATACCGCCATAGCTCAACTCTACTCTCTTATTGGGACCAGGCGCTTAGCAAAGCAGAGCTTGGGCCAGTCTTTTTAATATTTGCCCTCATAGGAATTGGTATTTTATTTACACGGAGATTAACACGAACGGTTGCTATATCATGGATTGCGTTTGCAGTCGTGCTTATAGGATGGCTCACTCGATCAAGATATCAGCATTTCCGTAACCTCCTACCCCTGGTTCCAATCGGTTGCATCACAATTGGTATATTCTGGGGTAAGTTATTTGAGTTCTCGCGTCGCCTGCGCCCAGTGACAGTCGTCGTAGCTATTGGAGTTGTGGTTGCTATGACAATGGGCCCAGCCTACTCATATATTCAAAGACAACTGCGATTGGAGGATACTCGGGTACAATCAGTGAAGTGGATGGCTGAGAACGTTTCTCGCGAGGATAGGGTATTAATTATTGAAGAGCAAACGTTTCTCCCGAGTCATTTACAGCAACTCAAGTGTCACATCAATATTATACCTTTGTGGAAAACGCGAGAGTTTTTGAAACAAAATCAAGATATAGGATACGTAGTCACAGGCGAGTTTGATGTACCCCCCGTGGATAATAGCGGTAAGAGTGTAAACTTGGATGCCTGGAGTGAGTATCTAGAAGAGCTTGACATACAGATAAAGTTTGGTACCCGCCACACACCATCTTTGCTGATAACATGGCGAAGTAATGACCAATTGATTAAGATATTCAAAGTGCCCCAGCGATGAGCTTTATTGAGTTTCAGAATGGTCGTTTATTTTAGTTTTCTTCTTCGTGGTTCATTCTTTCTTCTTCTTCACGCTTCACGCTTCACGCTTCACGAGTTTTAGTCTTTCGTTTTGAATTTTCCACTATGGTTTTACCTTTTTCGCTTTGCATTTTGCCTTTTTAAGGCTTTCAACCGTGGTTAGGGTGTCCCCAGATTGCACGAAGAAGAAAAAGACAAAAACCAAAGGGAAATTATAGTATTGGAGGGGATTCACAATGCTAAAAGCAGAGGGGGAGCTTGAAAGAGAGCCTGATATAGAGCAAACTATATACTAAGAAATGATGCAGTGCCAAACAGGGACACCTTTTCCAACCCTCTCCCTTCCAGCAGATTGTAAATAAATAAACCCCATAATGATGTCAGGGGGAGAGCTCTTAAAGTAAAAGGGGAAGGAGTTGATTTGTTGACTTTAGCTGAAACTTAATCGCATTCCTACTATATTGTCAAATATTTAGTGTGATTCGAATCACACTTGATTACGAGCGGGTTTCCATGGATGATCCCACGCTTCCATTTGCAGGGGAGCACGTTAAAGCTATAGAGCGCACGGATACAACCCCTCACCCCATCCCTCTCCCCTTTCCATGGGGAGAGGGGGCATAAGTGGAGATAAGCCTCCCCATCGATTCAATTGGCAACCAGCTTATTTACCACCAAATGCATTAATTGTAAGACCAATCATTTCCGGGAAAGCCCCAGTATACCGATCGATGATCGACAATTGACGATTGAAGATTGAAGAAGAAACTTGAAACTGGAAATTTGAAACTTGGAAAAGCGGATGCAAGAAGTAGAAAACAAGATGCAGGATGCAAGATACAGGATAACTGCAAAATAACGAAACCAGAAAACAATAAAACTCAAAAACAAATTAAAGAAGGTCTCTCGCGAAGGACGCCCTTCGGCAGGCTCAGGACAGGCGCCGAGCGCGAAGAAAAACCGAAGAATAGGAAAAAGAAAACACTGCCGGCCGGCAGAGCTGCCGCAATGTTCTATTTTCATTTATAGGCAGCCGTTCCGAATGCTTTCGGGGCGCACCCTACCCCGGTCCCGGTGGGGCTCTCCGTCAATAACTGCCGGATCTTCGACCCTCCGGCGGGGTCTTACAACATCGTACTGCGTATTGTGTATTGCGTACCCCCCTCACCCCCCAGAAAACGGCGGGAGAGGGAAATTAAGCAACAGTGTAGCGAGCAACATTATTGAAAGGAAATCGGGAAAACGGGGGGGGTTCTATGGTATTATATCTGTTTTTGGGCCTCCTGTACGGAGGCGGGAATAAGGAGACAGATCATGGATATACGGGGCAAGAAGCTTCTCGTCATCGGCGGGGCCGGCCTTATCGGCTCTCACCTCGTTGAAGAGCTCCTCAAGGAGGATGTCGCCGAGGTGTGCGTCTACGACAACTTCTGCCGGGGGACCATGGAGAACCTCTCGGAGGCCCTCAAAGATAAAAGGTGCAATGTTTTTCCGCTCGGAGGCGACATCTGCCAGAGGGACATACTGGAAGAGGCCGTGAAGGGCAAGGACGGCGTATTCCTCCTTGCCGCTCTGTGGCTGCTCCACTGCCACGAGTACCCCGAGTCGGCTTTCGAAGTGAACGTCAGGGGATCTTTCAACGTCCTCCAGGCATGTGTCCGGCAAGGGGTGGAGAGGCTCGTCTTCAGCAGCTCGGCCAGCGTTTACGGGGACGCCGTCGTGGAGCCTATGAAGGAAGACCACCCATACAACAACTGGACGTTCTACGGCGCCAACAAAATCGCCGTTGAGCACATGTTCAAGGCCCTCCACAACCGCTACGGCCTGAACGGCGTCTGCCTGCGCTACATGAACGTCTACGGGCCCCGCCAGGATTACCGGGGGACCTACATAGCGGTGATGATGAAGATACTGGACCGGATCGACAGGAACGAGCAGCCCGTCGTCCACGGAGACGGCTCGCAGGCATACGACTTCATCTACGTAAAGGACGTGGCGCGGGCGAACGTCTGCGCGATGAAGGCAGAAGTCCCCTTCGGCTTCTACAACGTCGGGAGGGGCATAAAGACGTCGATCAGTGAGCTGGCGGACCTCCTCCTCAGGCAGGCGGGCCGGAAGGACCTGGGGATAAGGTACAAGCCCGGCGGGACCACCTTCGTCACGAACAGGGTCGGCTGCCCCGAGGCGGCGAAACGGGACCTCGGCTTCGAGTGGACGGTTGACCTCGAGGAGGGGATGAAGAATTTGATCGAGTGGCGTAACTCGCATAAGAAGGCCGTTGAGGCCAGGCGGAAGGCGGCGGGGGTAGAATAGAAGATGAATGACCAATGTTCAATGAAGAGACTGAAGACCAAAGACAATAGACCATAGACAAAAAAAGAAAAAGTTATGAGCGATAAGAAAAGAAAGGTTCCCATCACGAAGCCATGCTTCGGGGAAGAGGAGACGCGGGCTGTCCGGGAGGTCCTCCGGTCGGGCTGGATCGTCCAGGGGCCGCAGGTACTCGAGTTCGAGCGACTGGTGGCGGCGTACACCGGCGCGCAGTTCGCCATCGCCGCATCATCATGCACGTCGGCGCTCCACCTCGCCCTCCTGGCCGCCGGAATAGGACCCGGCGACGAGGTCATCGTCCCCTCGTTCACCTTCATAGCCACGGCCAACGCCGTCGAGTACACGGGCGCCCGGGCCGTCTTCTGCGACATAGACCTCGACACTTTCAACATGGACCCCGGGCTCATGGAGAGCAAGATAACGGAGAAGACGAGGGCAATAATCCCGGTCCACCTCTTCGGCCTGTGCGCGGACATGGAGAGGATAATGGAGATAACGGAGCGCCGCGGCCTGCTGATACTGGAGGACGCCGCCTGCGCCCTCGGCGCGCGCATAGGGGACAGGCACGCCGGCACCTTCGGCGCCGCAGGGTCCTTCAGCTTCCACCCCAGGAAGTCCATAACGACAGGCGAGGGTGGGATGATCACCACGAACAAGGAGGAGGTCGCCGCCGCCTGCCGGTCACTCCGCGACCACGGCGCGTCGAAGTCGGACCTGGAGCGGCACGAAAAGGGAGGAAGCCTCCTCCCCGACTACAACATTATCGGGTTTAATTTCAGGATGACAGACATCCAGGGAGCCATCGGGGTCACTCAGATGGCCAGGTTCAGCGATATCCTGCGCAGGAGAAGGGAGGGGGCCCGTAATTACAACGAGATCCTCCGGCACGTCTCATGGCTCAGGACCCCGCCCGTACCGGACGGGTACATGCACAGCTACCAGTCCTACGTCTGCCTTATCAGAAAGGATGCATTCGGCGGAAGCCTCGAGAAGGCGAACCTCTTCCGGAACCGCCTCATGGCGGAGCTCGAGGAGTGCGGCATCGCGACGCGCCAGGGAACGCACGCCGTTCACACCCTCGGCTACTACCGGGACAGGTACTCCATCGGCGAGAACGACTGCCCCCGTTCCCTCGAAGCCGACCGCCTCTCGATGACTATCCCCCTCTTCGCCCAGATGACGGACGAGGACCGCCCATACGTCGCGGAAAAGATCGTGGCCATCGGGGAGAGGCTGCTATGTGCGGAATAGCGGGCGTATTGAATCTCGACGGGGGGACCGTATCGCTCGGCCTCCTCAAGGAGATGACCGACATCCAGAAGCACCGGGGGCCTGACGGCGAGGGTCAATGGGCGGAAGGCCCCGTCGGCCTCGGCCACAGGCGGCTCGCCATAATAGACCTCACCGAAGCGGCCAGCCAGCCCATGGCCAGCGACGACGGCTCCATCCGCATCACCTACAGCGGCGAGGTCTTCAACTTCATGGAGATCAGGTCGAAGCTGGAGAAAAAGGGCTACTCCTTCAGGTCCAGGTCCGACGCCGAGGTCGTCCTGAAGGCTTACCAGGAGTGGGGCATCGAGTCGCTCCTCAAGTTCAACGGCATGTTCGCCTTCGCCGTATGGGACGGGCGCAGGGGCGAGCTCCTCCTCGCCCGGGACAGGTTCGGCATCAAGCCGCTCTACTACTTCCTGGGCGACGGGGTGCTGGTCTTCGCCTCCGAGATAAAGGCGATATTGAAGCATCCCTCCGTGCGGGCGAAGGTCCACCTCCCCGCGCTCCTGGAGTACTTCACGTTCCAGAACATATTCACCGATAAAACCCTCTTCGAGGGGATAAAGCTCCTCCCCCCCGCGACGTATATGAAGTTAGCTCCGGGAAAGAGCGACTTCGTCGAGGAGAAGAGGTACTGGGACTACTCGTTCAGGACACCCGACGCGCCCCTTGCGGAGGAGGAGTACGTCGAGGAGCTCGACAGGCTCTTCCGCCAGGCCGTGGAAAGGCAGCTTGTCAGCGACGTCCCCGTCGGCTCGTACCTCAGCGGAGGCATGGACTCGGCCTCCATAACGGCCATCGCCGCCGGGCGCATACCGTACCTCGCCACCTTCACGACGGGCTTCGACATGTCCTCGGCATCGGGCATGGAGATGGGATGCGACGAGAGAGTGAAGGCGGAGTTCCTCTCCAACATGTTCAAGACCGAGCACTACGAGGCGATCCTCAAGGCGGGCGACATGGAGCGGGTCATGGAGCCGCTGATATGGCACCTCGAGGACCTCAGGGTCGGCCAGTGCTATCCGAACTTCTACGTGGCGCGCCTGGCGAGCAAGTTCGTCAAGGTCGTCCTCTCCGGCGCAGGGGGCGACGAGCTCTTCGCCGGCTACCCCTGGAGGTACTACAGGGCGCTCGTCAACGAGGACATGGACGAGTACGTCGAGAAATACTACAGGTTCTGGCAGAGGCTCGTCCCGAACAGGTTTCTCCCCGAGCTCTTCAGGCCGGATGTCTGGCGGGAGGTAAAGGACATATGGACGATCGATATCTTCAGAGGCATCGTGAAGGACAACCGCTTCCCGATATCGAGGCCGGAGGAGTACGTCAACCGGTCGCTCTATTTCGAGATCAAGACCTTCCTCCACGGGCTCTTCATCGTCGAGGACAAGCTTTCCATGGCCCACGGCCTGGAGACCAGGGTCCCCTTCATGGACAACGACCTGGTCGACTTCGCCATGCAGGTCCCCGTGAAGATGAAGCTTGAAAACCTCGAGGAGACGATCCGCATAAACGAGAACGAGATCGGGCCGAAGGTGGAAAAATACTTCAGGAAGACGCGTGACGGAAAGACGATCCTGCGGAAGGTCATGGGCCGCTACGTGCCCGCCAGCATAACCGGCCAGGTCAAGCAGGGGTTCTCGGCGCCCGACGCGAGCTGGTTCAAGGGAGAGAGCGTGGACTACATCAGGAGCCTCCTCCTTGACGAGGGCGCGCGAATCTACGACTTCCTTCAGCCGGGCCTCGTCCGCAAGATGGTCGAGGAGCACGCCGCGGGAACCAGGAACCACCGGCTCTTCATATGGTCGCTCCTGAGTTTCGAGTGGTGGCTCAGGACGTTCATCTAAAATTTTTCTCCGAAAAATTTTATGACAGCGCCGCTGAATGACGCATACAGGAATTTTTTCAGGCACCTCTCGGACCGGGACAGGTACCGCGTTCACACCGTCCACGGCTTCTACGTCCTCAAGAAAGGAGCGCCCGACCGCGACAGGGTGAACGTGGTCCTTCGCGTCGACGTCGACTCCTGCCTCCACCTGACCGTTCCCCTCGCGGAGGAGATGAAGAAGCTGGGGCTGCAGGCGAGCTTCTACTTCCTCACGAACCCCGGGCGCCACTACCGGCTCTGGGGGAGCGGTGTGCCGGGAAGGGTGCGCGAGCTGGGGCACGAGGTGGGCCTGCACACCGACCATTACTACGAGCAGGCGGCATTCGGAAAAGACGGCCTGGGCGAGCTTAAAGGCGATATCCGAAAGCTCTCCGAGGAGGCGGGCGAGGAGATAAAGGGAATGGTTTATCACGGCCACGTCGAGATCGACCGGATGGGCGCGCTCAACTGGGACCTCTACAAGGACCTCTCCCCCGCCGAGCTGGGCCTGGCATACCACGACGGCCCGGACGGCCCATACGCCACACCGGGCTACCCAGTCTGGGTCCCGCGGTGCGACTGCAACCTCTCCGATTTCATGGGGATCCCCGACTCGCAGGGATGGACCTACCTGCCGTCGTGGCCGGTCGAGAACCTGGAACGCCTGAAGCCGGGCGACGTCTGCCACGTCACCATCCACACGATGAAAGCTTTCGACTACTGGGTCGACTGGGACGGCGGCTTCGGCGAGAGGCCCATGAAGAGGGAGAATACGGCCGTCTTCATCCTCAAGAAAGCGCGGATCTATTTCTTCTTCAAGCTCCTTCCCGCCATCGTCCGGCTGGTCCGCCGCGCCTTCTCGGCCTCCGTCCTTGTCCTCTCCTACATCGTGATGTACGGCGGGGCGCTGTTCTTGAGGAAGCGGCCCGGCGAGGAGGAGCCGGACACGACGCTCGAGACGGAAAAAGAGTGGATGTACGGAACAAGTATCGACTACTGGCACGGCAGGCTCCGGGACATGGGCGTACTGAAGAAGGGCGCCGCCGTCCTGGAGGTTGGCTCAGGCTTCGGCCAGTGGCTGATCGCCTTCGCGCGAGACGCCGGAGATGCAGTCGGAATAGAGCCGGACCCGGGCATAAGGGCCGACTCGCTCGACAAGATACGGGAGTCCGGCCTGGAAGAACGGATATCCATACTGAACGCAGCCGCCGAGCACCTCCCCTTCCCGGACGGGCGCTTCGACACCGTCCTCTGCCTGGGCGTCTTCCAGTTCACGCGCCAGGACCAAGCCATGAAGGAGATGGCGCGCGTCCTAAAACCCGGCGGCGCGCTCGCCCTGGCGGCAAACGGCATCGGCACCTTCCTCATGCACGTGGCCAACGGCGTCAGGTTCAGGTCAATAGAGAAGACCTGTTACGGGCTCTCCGGGTGCATGGCAACGGTCCTGAAGTGGCTAATCGGCCGCGACCTCGGCTTCACTACGGCGATCAGCGTCGCCGAGATGAAGCGACGCTTCGGTAAGGCGGGGCTCGGCATGAAGAGCGTGCGCCCGTGGCTCTCCCTGGAGACCCGCCCCCTGAAACAGTTCGGCCTGGTCGTCAACTACCTCTTCATCGCGGAGAAGGACTGAATGCATTTCTCGATCAAGAACCTGGTCAAGTCGTCCGCCGTGTATTCCATAGGCCAGTGGGCCACCATCTTTCTCGGCGTCATCCTCATCCCCGTCTACACGAGGATCTTCTCGCCGGGCGATTACGGCGTCATCGACCTCATCGGCACGACAACGCTCTTCCTGGTCATGGCGCTCCAGCTCGGCATGGACGACGCCGTAACGCGCTTCTTCTGCGACACGGAATCGGAAGAGGAGAAGGCGCGCATCGCCACAGCGGCAGCGGCCTTCAAGCTCCTCACCTACATCCCCGTTCTCTGCGCGGGCATACTCCTGTCGAAAGAGATAAGCTCCCTCATCTTCGGCACCGCGGCCCACGCTCGGCTGATCGCGTGGAGCCTGGCGACCGTCTTCACCACGGGCTTCTACGTTCTCTTCCTTCACCTGTTGCGGTGCAGGTTCAAGACCGTCTCCTTCGCCGTTGTGAGCTCCCTCCAGTTCCTCGCCCAGCTTCTCATGACGGTTTATTTCGTCGTGTGTCTCCGCACGGGCATCGTGGGGATATACTGGGCGTCCATCATCAGCATGGGCCCGTTCGCCATCCTTCTCCTGTTCCTCAACGGGAGCTACATGAAGGCCCGGCTCAACGGATCGCTGCTGAAAACCATGTTCCTCTTCGGGATACCGACCGTCCCGTCGTCGATAGCTTACTGGTTCATGCAGAACCTCGATAAGTACTTCATAAACTACTACAGGGACATCGACGAGGTCGGTGTGTACGGCATCGGTTACAAGGCCGGCATGGTCCTGCTCATGGTGACGGCAGGATTCAACATGGCGTGGGGCCCCTATGTCTACTCTTCCTTCAACAAGCCGGGCGCGCGCCAGACCATGGCGCGCACTCTCAACTACTACAACAGCATCATGACCACTGTCGCCGTGGGCATAGCACTCTTCGCCGTCGAGCTGATACAAATCTTCACCACGCCTCAATACTACGGCGCCGCAAGGGTCGTCGGGATAGTCGTCTTCGGCCTCCTCATATACCAGGTCACCGACTATTTCTGCGTCGGCATCGGCATAGCAAAGAAGATGCATATCAGGATGTGGAGCGGCTTAATCGCGGTGGCAACAAACTGCCTCCTGAACTGGCTCCTCATCCCCCCCTACGGCATGGTCGGGGCCGCGTGGGCGACGCTCATATCCTACGCCGTCTACGGAGCGATCGTCATGATCGGCTCCGAGGTCAGCTTCCACATACCTTACGCCTACATGCCCAACCTCGTCCTGTGGCTGATAGGGGGCGGAATAGTCGCCCTGGAGAGGCTATGGCTGAGCGGCCTTCCCGTCTCACCGGCGACAATCGGGCTCAAGGCGGTCCTCCTCGTCGCGTTTTTCCTCTTAACTTTCGGCCTCAAGCTGATACCATCGTATGTCATCCGTGCAGCTGTCGATGCTATTAAGGGCCGCGACAGGAAGAGCGGGCCCCGGAAATAAAACAAATTGCGGGAAGTTCCCGAGCCAACAATCACTTAAAGAGACTGAAGACCAAAGACAATAGACAAAAAAAGAAAACAGAGGGCAGAAAATAAGAGAATATGGAAATAGGGATAAGGGATTTTGAGTATTAAAAACGTTATCATACTGCTGGTCGACGCACTGCGCTTCGACTGCATAGGGGCCGAGAAGGACAAGCGATACCTCGCGAGATACGGCCTGGAAGGGCTCGTCAACACGCCGACGATCGACCGCTTCGCGGAGAACGGGACGCTCTTCTCACAGGCCATAAGCACCGCGCCGGACACTCCCCCCGCTCACGCCAGCCTCTTCACCGGCCTCTACCCCCCGCGGCACGGCATACGGTCCTTCTTCCACAGGCGGCTGCCGGTAAAGG
Organism: Candidatus Tritonobacter lacicola; assembly: GCA_030765135.1. Classification (GTDB taxonomy): domain Bacteria; phylum Auribacterota; class Tritonobacteria; order Tritonobacterales; family Tritonobacteraceae; genus Tritonobacter; species Tritonobacter lacicola. Next base: position 40,692 of record JAVCDC010000040.1, read on the forward strand.
CGCGGACAATCTTCGAGATACTCTCCGAAAAGGGGTTCGAGTCCTACTGCATCGCCGACAAATTCATGTTCAGGGACTTCCTCGCCATCTCCCGCGGCTGCACCCACAACATAGACCACGGGGACAGCGACGTGAAGCTCTTCAACCTCCTGGAGAAAAGCAGGAGCGGGAAAAATTTCATCTTCGTCCGGTTCCTCGACATCCACTACCCGTACTTCATCACCGACAGCCCCGTGGACGACGGGCACCTCGATATGTCCCGCCAGGCGCTGGAGGAGGTCTCAAGGAAGTTCTCCCTCGAGCTGCCCAACGACCTCGGGAGAGAAGGCGGCGCTGACGCGGAGGCCCACATAGAGAACTGGAACAGCCTCAAGGGCTTTCTCAACGGCAAGGAGTGCATCACGGAGGTCCTCTTCCCCCTCTACGTAAGAAACATCAACTACTTCGACGGCGCGAGGCTGAAGAGCTTCATCGACAACCTGGGGCAAAGCGGCCTGCTCGACGACAGCCTCCTCGTCATCACATCCGATCACGGCGAGGCCAAGATACCCGCATCGAAGGTCGAAGACGGCACTGTCCGCTTCGACCACTGCTACGCCAACATAGACAACATGGTCAGGACCCCCCTCATCCTCCACGCTCCGGGCGTCATACCGGAGGGAAAGGTAATACCCGGAGAGGTAAGCATAATCGACATCCTCCCGACAATCCTAGATGTCCTGGAGATAGAAAAAGATGAGGGTGACGGCTCGTACGGGATACAGGGGACGAGCCTGCTTCCCCTCATCCGGGGAGAGAAGGATGAAGGCTCTATCCCCTACTCCGAGCACGGCTGGTGGAACGACGGCACACTGGGAGACGCCGAGAAGTTCAAGGAGATGTGCTACAGCGGCGGAAGGCTCCTGAGCTACACGCCCATCTACCGGCAGCGGAGCGTGAGGAAGTTCCCCTTCAGGTACGTGGAGAAGGGCGAGGAGCTCCAGCCGGACGACTGGGAGCAACCGGACGAGGAGTTCGTCCGGCGCCTCTTCAGGAAGGTAATAGCCGATTGGGACACAAAGCACGAGGACGAGGTCAGGCGTTTGACCGGGGAACTCGGTGCGGGAACGGTAACGAGGAAAGAGCTCTTCGAGCGCTTCATGGGCGCGGCAAAGGCGAAATCGAGATGCGCCCTCTACGACCTGGGGCGCGACCCCGGCGAGTCGGTCAACCTGCTCCTCCTCGACCCCGAAGGCTACGGCAGCCGGAGAGAGGAATTGAAATCCATGATGGACGGGATAACGGCCGTCACGGTGGAGGAAGAAGAGGCGGTAGAAGGGCAGGGTGCCGGGATGGACGCAGAGGAGATCGAGCGCCTCAAGCAGAACCTCCGGAACCTGGGCTATCTATAGGCGCCGTAATCGCGGAGGTGCAGCAATTTCCTTCTCCCCCTTGAGGGGGAGAAGGTTAGGATGAGGGGGTGTTAGAGGCAGTTTCTGTTTTCTCGTTGCTGGTTTCTTGCAGATTCCTGAGAGACAATAGTAGAAATAATAGACCAGAAACTAGAAACTATTAACCAGTAACCGTCTTTAACCCCTCACCCTGGCCCTCTCCCCTTAGAGAGGGGAAAGGGTAAGAGCATCTCTCTGTGGGAGAACATGTATGCAGAATGACGGAGAGCCGATGAAGAAGGGGAAGCCGCGGATATTCGTCGGCATAAACGAGATAACCGACTTCACGCTAAACCTCTCCAGGGGGATCCGCGAGCTGGGGTTCCCGGTAACGAACGCCGTCCTGGAACCCAACACGCCCATCGTGGAAACAGGGGTCCGGCCGGACCGTTACATCAAGAGGGGCGGAAACAAGTACTCCCACTTCATCCACAGGACGGCGGAATTTATCCGCGCCGCACCCTTCCACGACATCTTCGTCTTCATCTTCGCGGAGTCATTCCTGCCCAGCGCGCTCCTGACGTCGGGCAGCGCCGCCGTCAGGTGGCTGGCCTACCGGGACCTCCCGCTCCTCAGGGCCATGGGCAAGAAGATAGTCATAGTGGCCAACGGCTGCGACGTGAGGCACTACTCGGCCACCGAGAAACAGGCGCGGGAAGACGGCTTCAAATACCACGTCTGTATAGACTGCGACCACAGGGACCATTGTTCTCTCGCACTGAACAGTAAGAAGGTCGAAATAGTCGAGCGGTACGCCGACAGCATATTCACCAACCCGGTAGTGGGCGGCCTCTTCAAAAGGCGGTTCTTCAATATCCTCCCCCCCATAGACCTCTCCACGGTAAGCTACACCTTCAACGCAACGGACAACCCCCTCGTCATCCACGCGCCGACGAACAGGTCGAGGAAGGGGACCAAATACATCATCGAGGCGGCAGGGAGGCTCGAGAAGGAGGGCCACCGTTTCAGGTTCTTCCTCTGCGAGAACATGACAAGCAAGGAGACGAGGAAGACGCTCGGGGAGTCCGAGATCGTCGTGGACCAGCTCCTCTCCCGGGGGCAGGGCCTCTTCGCGGTGGAGGCGATGGCCAGCGGAAACGCTGTCCTGAACCACGCCACACCGGGCCTCTACGGCTACACGGCGGAACTGCCCGTCGTCACGAGCGACCCGGACACGGTCTACGAAAACCTCAAGATGGTGCTGGAGGACACCGGCCTGCGGGAGGAGAGGGCCCGGCGCGGTCGGGCCTACGTGGAGAAGTACCACGATCATGTCGCAGTGGCCGGCAAGATGCTCGCGGATATGGGAGTGCTCCATTAAAACTTTTTTAATGACACGCGCACATAAAGCATCCACCGGCCTGACCTCCCTGCTGGGGTTCATTTTCTTTTTCTCGGGATTTGCAGCCCTGATTTACCAGGTGGTATGGCAGCGCCTCCTCACCGTGCACTACGGCGTCGGGGCCGTCTCAATCACCATAATCATCAGCATCTACATGTTCGGCCTGGGCGCCGGGAGCCTTCTCGGGGGATTCCTCGCGGAACGGGTAAAGAACAGAATCACCCTCTACTTCGTCGTGGAGCTGCTGATAGGCTGTTTCGGCCTGGTCAGCCTCCCCTTTCTTCATTTCCTCGGGCGGCACACCGCGGGATCGAACTACATGATCTCGTTCCTCTACATGTCGCTCTTCCTGTGCCTGCCGACGATCCTGATGGGCATCACGCTTCCCCTGCTCACCAAGATATACAGCCCCCTCATAGGCGACTTCCTCGGAAGCGTCAGCTTTCTCTACTTCATCAATACCCTCGGCGCCGCCCTGGGAGCGGTCTGCGCGAGCTACGGGCTCATCTCCTTTTTCGGACTCGACACATCGCTCTATGCCGCCTGCGTGATTAACCTTCTCCTGGCGGGGCTCATATTCATCGCGCGGTACATGCCGGCAGCTCCCCGGCGGGAAGAGCACGCCGCCACGGGGGCGAGCATGGCAGGGGCCCTCGGCAGGCTCGCCTACCCGGTGGTCCTCGTCACGGGCTTCCTGGCTATCGGTTACGAGATCGTGTGGTTCCGCGTGGTGGGGGTCCTCGTGAAGGCCTCGCCATACGCCTTCTCCACCGTCCTCTCCATCTACCTTCTCGGCATAGCCCTGGGCAGCATCGGCGTGAGCAGGTACCTCCGGCGCAGAGAGGGCATCGACCGTAAGGGGCTCTTCTTCTTCCTCCAGTTTCTCATCGGCATGTACGTCATAATCAGCGTGGCAGCCTATTACTACCTGACGAAGTACACGCCCCTCGGGATATTCTCCCTCTTCTCCTTCTCCGAGGACCTCCATCCCCGCCTCGTGATCCCCGCCATCGGCTCGATAAAGCCTCTCCTGTACGATATCTACACGCTGACCGACGTCTTTCTATGGCCCGCGCTTTTCGTGTTCGTCCCCACCATCCTCATGGGGGCGAGCTTCCCGCTCATATCTTTCCTCGCCCTGACGGAGGAGGACAAGGAGGGGAGTACTGTCGGCACGGTTTATTTCTTCAACATCGTCGGAAACGTCTTGGGAGGCATCGTCACGGGCTTTCTCATCCTGCCGTTTATCGGCACGGAGACGACACTGCTCCTTTTCGCCCTCGTCAATATCTCCCTGCTGCTTTTCGCCTCGGGGTTCGCCAACAAGGTCCGCAGGACCGCGGCCACGGCCGCCCTGGCGGCGGCGGCCATACTGTTTTTCCCGAGGGGGGGGCAGCTATACAGGGCGATGCATTTCGCCCCCGCCGTCGTCGGCGAAGGCTACAATATCTATTTCGAAGAGGGAATCGACGGGATAGTGCTCACGTATCAAAACGGCGAGGTGGTGAAGAACTACATAAGCGGCCTGGGACACGGGGGGCGGCCGGGGTACTGGTTCTATTACCAGGCGATAGAGGCGGCGAGCTACGCGCCGAAAACAGGGAACGTCCTGATCATAGGGTACGGCGCGGGCACGATCACGGAGGCGATCCTCAACATGGACGACGCTGAAAAAGTGACGGTCGTCGAGCTGAGCGACACGCTGATGAACAACCTTACGAAGATGGAGCTGTTCGAGGACATGGTCTCCGACCCCAGGCTGCGCCTCGTCATCGACGACGGGCGGAGATTTCTCCTGAGGACGGACGAGAAGTTCGACCTCATACTGATGGACCCCCTCAGGACGACAACGGCCTACAGCAACAATATCTATTCCCGGGAGTTCTTCGAGCTCGCGGAAGAGCACCTCAAGCCGGGCGGCGTCTTCCTGGTGTACACCGAGGAGCTCCGCGTCATGCCCAAGACGGTCCTCTCGGTATTCGATTACGTCCGGTGGTACTATCCTTTCTGCGTGGCATCGAACGAGCCCCTGAAGAGGAACGACAGAAAGAGGTCGGAGCACCTCGGGCATTACACCCCGCGGGAGCGCGCGCTTATTCTGCAGGAGGAAGAGTACCTGGGCGACGAATCCACCATCGAGAAGATGACGAAGGGCTATCCCGTAAACCGTGACCGGAAGCCAGTCTGCGAGTACTACCTCGGCCTGAAAGTGAAGGAGAAGCTCGACCCTGGCCTATCGCCGTCAAAGCGCTAAACAGGCCCCGGCCCCCATTCCGGTGCAAAGCGCGGAGGTGCAACAATGAATGACAACCAAGTGGTGTTTTTATGGGAGTTTCCCCGTTTTTTCAAAAAGTGCCTTTCTCATTGAAAAACATGTTTGCGATAAGAGAGAAATGAAAAAACAATTTCCTTCTCCCCCTTGAGGGGGAGAAGGTTAGGATGAGGGGGTGTTAAAAGCAGTTGCTGGTTTCTTGCAGATTCCTGAGAGACAATACTAGAAATAATAGACCAGAAACTATTAACCAGTAACCGTCTTCAACCCCTCACCCTTCCCTCTCCCCTTACAAAGGGGAGAGGGTATTTGGTAGGTACAAACCGGGTTGACAGGTAACAGATTAAACCGGGTTGATAGGTAACACTTACAATCAGCTCATGGAGGTGCTCCATGGGTTGGGAAATGGTGTTACCAATGGAAGATTGGTAAACCGACTTTTCCATTTGTTCGAATTTTCTACAGCTTCAAGGCCAAGTGATTGCGCATATCGAGCCTTAGAAAACGGGGAAAGCCCTGGTGCTCTTACTCTCAATCAGATGCCCCCGGGCAAGAACGAGTACGAGCAGGATTAAGAGTACGATTACGAGCCGGTACAGGCACCGGCGATGTCCGACAGCTTGTGCGTGGGAATATTATTTTCCCTTACGCGGTCAAGCAGCCGCCCGAGGAAAACACGGGTCCCGTTGCCCGACGATTCCGGGTTGCTGAACCCCCGGAGCTTTTCCGCATACTTCAGGTGCGGCTTCGCCTCCCTGTAGCGCTCCAGCTTTTCCGTGTTTAAAAATATATGCACGGGGTGAAAATTGAATATTTTCAAGCCCGGCCTGTCCATGCCCAGAACGTCCGGCGTCCATGGATCGCCGTAAAGCATGTGGCCGCCGTCCTCCCAGAAATAAGGGATCCTGATCAAGCCGTTCCAGTTAACGAACGGCCGCAGCCCCTCCTGCTTAGGCAGGTAGAGGTTGCAGTCGTACTTCAGGCCGCTATCGACGAACATGTCCAGGATATGCGAGCTCTGGAAGAGGGAATGGCTCCTGACGCCCCGGGCGCCTGGGAAAAGTCTCAGCAGCCTCTCAATTTCGCGGCCGGCGCCCTCGACGGCATCGAACCGGGGGTGTATGCCCACCTCGAAAAGCTCCTCGTCTAAATTCCGTAGCGCGGGTGTTTCATGCGTGGCGAAAACGGTCACCTTGACACCACGTTCCCGGAAGATATCCAGGGCGAAAGCGATCACCTCATCGCCCGCCCAGTCTATGTCCATGGTTACAGCTATCATCCGAACACCTGTTAAATAAGTTTTATGAGTCCAATGAGTTATATGAGTTTAATGAGTTGAGCCATTAGATTTAAGCTCCGAGTGGGGCAGGGCGTAAAACCACCTGTACTCCTCGCCCAGCTCCGCCGGCGATAAATCCAGGATGTGGCCGATGTCGCCGTGCTTCCGGATAATATAACGGTATGGATAATCCGCAGCCCCCCACTTCCTCTTGAAACGATAGAGCGCTTCCTGCGTGGGCCACGTGCCGCCGAAGTTCCAGTAGCCGCAGCCCCTCTCTATCGCGTCGGCCATGCCGCTGTAAATCAGGAGAGGGCCGACCTGGAGGCTCCGGAACTCGACCCTGGTGGCGGGCGTGAAGTACTCGACCACCCCGTTATAATAAAAGAGGAGGAGGGCGGAAACTACCGCCCCGTCTTTTTTTGCTGTATAGATGCTGAAATCCTCATCGGGCTCGAAGTGCTTGAAAATCTTCTCGAAGAAAGACGGCGGCTTGACTACCCCCCCCTTGGCGGAGATATTCTCCCGGTGGATCGATACCAGCTCCCCCATGCTCTCCGCCGTCGTCGATGGGAAGACGTCCACGCCGGCAGACAGCGCCCTCTTCACGTTACGGCGCCCGGAGCTCTCGAAGAGAGAGAGCAGCTTCTCCCCGGCCCCGTCTTCTTTACCGGGCAGGCTGACTATCTGGCATGTCCTTGTGTCGCCGAAATCGGGCGTCATCTCCCCGTAAAACGCGCTCTCCTTATCGAAGGGGGAAGTTATGATCGTGGAGAGGACGCAGCCGTTGTCCCTTGCCAGCTCGTCGAAACCGCCGAGAAGTTTCTCCCTCACCTCCTGCTGAAGCTCCCCCGGCAGCTCCCCGTCCACCAGGACCCCCCCTATGCTGCCGAAGAACGGGAGCGAGTTCAGGATATTACCCAGCCTGTCGTTCTCCTTCAAGAAGGAGGGCAGCGCACCGGCGATTTTTCCATCGCGCTTCGCGACCAGGTAAAGGGGGCGAGCATCATCCATGAAATCGTCCAGCAGGTCCCTGTACTTCAGGCTGTGGTAGAACATGCCCGCGCCGCTCTTCTTCACCAGCTCCTCGTACTCCTTCGAGTCGCCCTCTACCAGCAGATTGACGTCGATCAATTTATCGCGGCTCCTCCCCATCAGGCTCCGTCAACAGATCGACATAAGCGGTAAACACGTTCTTCGGCCTGTATATCGAGTCGCCCTTGTATACGTACACCATGTACTCGTAGGGCATATAGTCGTGCCGGACGGCGACCCGTTTGCTGAGATTCTTGCAGAAACCGAAGATATCCTCGGGCGGCGGGTGGAAGCCCCTCTCGTGCTTGAAATCCACGTAGCTCGTCTGAAAATCAATTCCCACGCCTTCTGTTGAAACGGCGAACATCTTCGCAATCATTTTCCGGACGTACGCATCCTGCTCATCGGCGGAATCGAAGATCATCTCGTTAAAGACCCCGCACGCAAATACGTAGTCGAACTCCCCGTCGAGCTCATCCTCGAACAGGTCGAGGAGCCGCACATCTATACCCGGGTATTTTTCACGCGCGACATCGAGGTACTCCGGCACGATGTCGATGCCCGTGTACTTGCCCTTCCAGCCCTGTTCCAGCAGGTAGCCGTAAAGATCGGCGAAACCGCACCCCACTTCCAGGATGGAGCGGTTCCGCATATCTCCGATCCGTGACAGCATGAAAAACCGTAAGTTCTGCCGCCCCGCGCCGGACCATGTCAGGGCCCGGGGGCTGTACCCATACCGCCTGAAAGCATCCTGCATCTTCCGGATGTACTTCTTTTTTAAAACTCCATACGCGTCTTTCACGCACGCTTCTCCCTACCCTTTATTATGGTTCTCTTCCATAAATTCCAATAACCCCTGCCTGCCGGCAGGGGTTATTGGAATTTATTTGTGATTCAGTCCTTACGCTCCCGGGGAGGGCTACAGCTCATGTCCCTCCAGCCCCGTATTGCAGACAGGGTTCTGCTCGATGCTCTGTATGGTATAGAAACCCCCGGCCGGCTCGTCCGGAATCCTGCCGCCCCTTATGTAGATGCCAATGTCCTCTTCGCCAGGAACCGTTATCAACGGCACAGTATTCTCGATGGAATATTGATACTTGGCTTCCTGTATCAGCCTGAGATTGTTGACGCACTTATTCATCCACGTCCTGTCCCGGACGCGAAAGATCTCCGGAACGGCCAGCGTGGCCAGCAGACCTATGATCGCCACGACGATCATGATCTCCGTGAGCGTGAAGCCGCCCGACCCGGCCCGGGAGGAAGATCTCGAATTTCCGTAACCGCATTCCATGTTAAACGCGCAGTCTCCCGCTACATCTAAATTCAGGAACTCCAGGCCCTGACTCCACAGCCTGGTTTACGTCAAGCTACATATAATTTACCTCCCCGGACCGCCAAAGTCAACGAAGTCATGTATTTTTACGGGACAACGGACCCTCGATTCCGGAGGCAATGCAGCTGCCGTCTTGTTTTTTTTCTATGAAAGTCCGGGGGTTTTCCATTATTGTTACTACCCCCCAATTCGGATTCGGAACAACAGGGGCTTGAAAAACAGCGCCATTTGAAGGAGCAGCCATGGAAAAATCGATAACCCGCTTGAAGCTCACTATAGACACGCCGGAGAAGAAACGACTCCACGAAGAGATATCCGTCCGGCCGACACTTATCTCCCCTTACAAGAAGCTGGCAAAGCTGATGATCGATGACCGGGACTGCGAGGGGGCGATAAAAGTCCTCAAGCTGCTTGCCGGGCTCTGTCCGGGCGACAGGTCCATCCTCGAGGAGCTGGGCCGCGCGTACGTCGCTGCCGGCAAGACGAGGCTCGCCGAGAGGTTCCTGAAGGATATGATCAAGCGGTGGCCGGAGAGCCACGCTCCATGCAACATACTGGTGAAGATGTACAGGGACACGGGCAGGACGGAGAAAGCCATCAAGTTCCTGGAGGACATCCCCGCAAAGAGCCCTTTCAAGGCGCTGAGCCACGATAAGCTCCACAACATCTTCTTCATGATGGAGGACCACGAGAGGGGCGCCGATAACCTGAATAAGGCGATACGGCGGTTCGGAAAAACCTTCCGGAGGTGCAAGGACATCGGCAAGCTCCACTCGAAATGCGGCAGGAAAAAAGAAGCAATAAAGTGGTATAAGGAGGCCTTGAAGTTCGAGACGGGCGACCCGGACACCTTCCTGGACACCATAATGCTGATGGGCCTCGCCTATCTCGACATGGGAGACTGGAAGAGCGCCGAGGAGCAGTACAGGGATATTTTAAAAATCAAGAAAGACTCATACCCCGGCCTGATCAACCTGGCAGAGCTCAAGCTCATGCAGGGCGAGCTTGACGAGGCCGAAGCGCTCCTGAAGAAGATACAGAAGCAGGACCCATCGGACTCACGGTCCAAGGTCGGCCTGGCGGAGCTCTACCTTAAGAGGGGGGAACCCGCGAAGGCAGTGAAGATCGGCCTCCTCGGCCTGAGACAGACGCCCTTCTACTACGCGAACGAGCTCCTGAGGGCCTCCGGTATCCTGGCCGCCGCTTACAGGGACGCTGGGGACAGGGAGAACGGGAAGCTGTTCTCACTCATGAACAGGAAGATCGAGAAGACCGGCGACCCCTTCAGCGCCGTCATGTCCATGGCCGACGCCTATCTCAAGAAGGGCGACAAGGATACCGCGCTGAAGCTGCTCGACATACTTCTAAGCATCTACATGGGAAACTCCCTCATCCAGGTCAAGATGGCGGATGTGTATTTCAAGGGAGGAGACTACGCGAAGGCCGCGGCGAAGTGCCGGAAGGCGGTAAAGGAGAAGGAGCTGAAGTACCTGAAGGACAGGATAGCCGCCCACGAAATCCTCGCGAAGGTCCACACCAAACAGAACAAGCCGGAGAAGGCAAAAGCCGAAAGAAAGAAAGCAAAGGAATTACGAAAGGAGCTGTAATGGAAAAATTGTTCGAGGCGATACGGAATTCGTTCAACTCAGAGGAAAAAGAGACGCTGGAGAAGATAAAGGAGAAGCCGGAACGGATGTACCTCTACAGGCGGCTCGCCCGCTCCCTCAACAAGAGGGAGAAAGTCGATGAGGCTATCGAGGTCCTGGAGCACACCATGGAGATCGAAGCCGGGGACTGGGAGACCATCCTCGCTCTGTCTAAAATCTACGAGGACAGCGGCAAGCTCGACGAGGCGATCGCCCTCAACAAACGAGGGATATCCGTAAAGCCCGAGTCCCCCACACCGTACGACCGCCTGCAGAGGATTCTCGTACGGAGCGGACGCCTCGAGGAGGCGATGGCCATCTACAGGGACGTCCCCGCGGACAGCCCCATGAAGGAGAAGAGCTACGACAGGCTCTACCGGATCCTCATCGACAAGGCGAAGGACACGGACCGCGCGATGAGCGTCCTACAGGAGGCGATCGGCACCTTCGGCCCGAACATGCGGCGCTGCAAGGACCTCGCAAGGCTCCTCTTCAAGAAGTGCAAGTGGGAGGAGGCAGCGGAGATGTTCGAGAAAGCCCTCTCCTACAAGAAAGACGACACGGACATCCTGAACTACCTTGCGTGGTGCAGGATAGAGCTGGAGGACTACGACGAGGCCGTTAAATACCTGCGTGAGATCATCGGCATCAAGCCCACGCTCTTCTCCGCCCTCATAGGGCTGGCCGAGCTGAACCTCCGCCGTGGAAACCTCGACAAGGCCGAGGAGGAGCTCACGAAGCTCCAGAGGAAATATTCGGACAACTCCAGGATAGAAATCTGCTTCGCCGAGCTTGCCCTCAAACGCGGCGATGCAGACGGGGCGATCACCCGTTGCGAGGAGGCCATAAAGAAGGTGGCGAACTACTACCTATGGGAGCAGATGCACGGCCACAGGGTGCTGGGCGAGGCGTACCGGAAGAAAGGCAACACCGCAGAGGCGGATTACCACGAGACACTCGCCAAGGGCCTTTCACGGGGGCCGGACGCTTTCAAGGCCATCGTCTCCCTCATCGAAGAGCAGATCGAGAAGGGCGACCTCAAGCTCGCCGGGAGGCTGGCCGGCCGCCTCATAGAACTCTACCCTAAGAATACACTGGGCTACATCTACCGCGGCGAGATAGAGATGCGCGAAGACAGGGTGAAGGAGGCGGTGGAGAGCTGCAAGTTCGGCCTCCAGTTCGCCGACCAGCGCTACATAGACGAGCAGGTCAAGGGCCACCGCATACTGGTGGAGGCATACAAAAAGCTGGACAAGGCGGACGAAGCGGCCAGACACGAGAAAAAGGCCGCCCTACTGGAAGAGCTGGCGGCGATCTGATTATCGTAATCGTACTCGTACTCAAAGTTATGGCATGGGCGGTATAAATAGGATTACGATTAAGAGTACGAGTACGATTACGAGTACGAGAATAAGGCAACCGCAACTGTCATGTATTCGTAGCATCGTCGTAGCTTGCCACTGAATGTCCGTGCAAATACTGTGAAAGATAACGCCACGACCAGGATCGCACTCACCATCGCCGGGTCCGACTCCGGCGGCGGTGCGGGAATACAGGCGGACCTCAAAACATTCGCGCGATTCGGTGTCTTCGGGACATCCGCCATAACCTCCGTCACAGCCCAGAACACACTGGGCGTCCGCGCGATCCATGACATACCTCCCGGAATCGTCGGAGAGCAGATAGACGCCGTCCTCTCTGACATCGGCGCCGACGCCGTGAAGACGGGCATGCTCTCGAACTCGGCCATCGTAAAGACGGTCACGGAGAAACTGGCGCAGTACGGCGTCCGGAACCTCGTCGTCGATCCCGTCATGGTGGCCAAGGGAGGAGAACGGCTGCTGCGCGACGAAGCGGTCGAGGCCCTCAAGGAGAACTTGCTGCCCCTCGCCCTCATCGTGACACCCAACACGGAAGAGGCCGCCGTCCTGGCAGGTTTTGCAGTCAACGACGAGAAGGAGATGGAGCGAGCGGCCCGTGTAATTCACGGCCTCGGCCCGAAATACGTCCTCGTGAAGGGGGGGCACCTGCAGGGCGACGCCGTCGACATCCTCTACGACGGGGAACGGTTCAAGCGCTACTCCTCAGAAAGGATAGATACCCGGCACACACACGGGACGGGCTGCACATACGCCGCGGCGATAGCGGCCAATCTCGCCCTCGGAAAGGACGCCGGGGAGGCCGTCGGCATCTCGAAGCGCTACATCACCGCGGCCATCCGCTCGGCCCCCCGCATCGGAGGGGGAAGGGGCCCCGTAAACCACTCGGCCGTATTCTAACCCCCTCCCCTTCTTACTCTTACTCGTACTCGTAATCGTAATCTTACTCTCACTCTTACTCTCACTCTTAATCGTAATCGTAGTCGCTATGATCCGCGGATTTCATCTGTGAAACAATCAAACCATGATAGCTTCAGGCTCATGAAAATGCGCCACGCCAACAGGCAGGATCAGGATTACGATTACGAGTACGATTACGAAAAGCTCTTAGAGAAGATACAGGTTACGAGCAGGCAGGCCACTCCATGGATCAGGCATCCTTCCGCATAAAACCACCAAAAAATAGGCAAGCAAAGCCTTGATCCACAAACTGCCGAACTGGTACAATGACCTGCCTGTCAGGGGGACCAGATGAACGCTTTCGGCATTATGAACTTCAACTTTATCGAAAAGGGCGGCCTGCTCATGTGGCCGATCGTCGGCTGCTCGGTCATCGCCCTTACTGTCTTCATCGAGAAGATGATCCACCTCCACCGCGCCAGGATAGACGCGGGCAAATTCCTGCACACCGTCCGGGAGACGTTGCGGGACGGCGGGACGGAGGAGGCGATCTACCTGTGCGAGGAAACGCCCGGCCCCGTTGCCGCCGTCATCAAGGCGGCGCTGGAGCACGCCGGCGAGAGCAAGGAGGAAATGAAGGAGGCCGTCGAGGAGGTCTCCCTCCACGAGGTGCCGCGACTCGGGAAAAACCTTGTCATCCTGTCCACGGTCGCGCACATAACTCCCCTCCTGGGGCTGCTCGGCACGGTATCCGGCATGATACGGGCCTTCATGATGATCCAGGAGAAAGCCGGCCTGGCCAACCCCGGCGAACTCGCCCAGGGGATATGGGTGGCGCTGATCACAACCGCCGCGGGCCTCGTCGTGGCAATTCCAGCCTACGTCGCCTACAACTACCTTGCCAGCCGCGTGGATACGCAGGTGCTCGACATGGAGAGGTGCGCGACAGACGTAATCAACATTCTCAGCAGGAGAGATGAAGCTTCGAAGGACTCATGAGATCGACAGGGGGAGGATGGACATAACCCCCCTCATAGACGTCGTACTCCTTCTCCTGCTCTTCTTCATGCTCTCCAGCTCGTTCGTCATCCACTCGGGAATCAACGTGCGTCTCCCCGAATCCGAGGCGGCGCAACCCTACCGGGAGTCGAAACTTACAGTGGCAATAACCAGGGAGGAGAGAATATACCTGGAGGGGAAAGAGATCGATATCGACAGCCTCAGGGAACAAATGGAGTTCACCTCGCGGGACGCCCCGGATACCGTCGTCGTCCTCCAGGCCGACAGGGACGTGAAACACGGACTGGTCGTCTCCATCATGGGCATCGTTAAAAAAGCCGGCCTGGAGAGGCTGGCCATCGCCTCCAAGCCGGCTGAAAAAACAGAACATAAAAAATAGCCACTAAGTCACAAAGGACTACTGTGGATTTTGCACCTTTACCCGAGAAAGAAGAAAGTATCGCAAGAAAAATAGTAGATGCTGCATATGCCGTGCATAAAAACCTTGGGCCAGGTTTGCTTGAAAGGATTTATGAAGTTTGTTTTTGTCATGAGCTTTCTAACCTGAATTATTCATGTGATTCCGAAAACCGGCATAGATAGCAGGGAAGTTTGCTTCTCAGCGATCTGGCGAAAAATTGATTTTTTAGATTGATATAGCGCAATCAACTGATTACCAGGACATTACG
>JAVCDC010000135.1 GCA_030765135.1 Candidatus Tritonobacter lacicola
CTGCCTGTGGTAGCTTTCTCTCTCCTTCTACCACTAAAAAAATCCTTCCTAATTCTCCTGCCACCCATCTCCTGTGTTGCTTCCGCCAATTGATTAAAGCAAATTGCTATTTTGCAGGAGCCTTAAATATAAATTGCGAAGTCAACGATAACATATTTATCCCAGATGTCCCAGCAAAAGGATATGATATAGCACGGCCGCAAGGATAACCAATAACCGATGTTTAAATGTAAAACGGGAGCGGAAAAAATGGCCAAAATAGCTGACGACATTACACAATTGGTCGGCAAAACACCCCTTGTCAGGCTCCACAGGATTTCACCGGGAGCAAAGGCGGAGATCGTTGCCAAGCTCGAGTCCTTCAACCCGTGTTCAAGCGTAAAGGACAGGATCGGCGTCGGCATGATCGATGACGCCGAGAAGAAGGGCCTCATAAAAGAAGGAACGACGATCATAGAGCCGACGAGCGGTAACACGGGCATAGGCCTGGCATTCGTCTGCGCCGCGAGGGGATATGACCTTATTATCACAATGCCGGACACAATGAGTAAGGAACGGATCAACCTCCTCAAGGCGTTCGGCGCTACTGTCGTTCTCACGCCGGGAAAGCTGGGAATTAAGGGGGCCATCGAAAAAGCGGAACAGCTAATCCGTGAGACCGACAACTCCTTCATGCCTCAACAGTTCAAGAACCCGGCAAACCCGGAGATACACCGGTTGACGACCGCGGAGGAGATATGGGCCGACACAGACGGCCGGGTCGACATACTCGTCGCCGGTATCGGGACGGGCGGCACGATCACGGGAGTGGCCGAGGTCATCAAGAAGAGGAAGCCCGGCTTCAAGGCAATCGGCGTCGAGCCAAAGGACTCCCCCATCCTCTCCGGAGGAGAGCCGGGACCTCATGCCATACAGGGGATCGGCGCGGGATTCGTGCCCGACGTCCTCAACACGAAGATCCTCGACGAGATAATTACCGTCTCCAACGAGGACTCCTTTGAGACGGCCGGTCGGCTGGCAAAGGAGGAGGGAATCCTCGCCGGTATATCGTCGGGTGCTGCGGCTCATGCCGCCCTGGAGGTTGCGAGAAGAGACGAAAACGAGGGTAAGCTCATTGTCGTCATCTTACCGGACACGGGAGAGAGATACTTGAGTACCGAACTCTTTTCAAACAGCCGGGATGTTTAACCGGGCTGCTCAAGAGTCAGGGTTGAAATTGTGACATTGGGACGACGGAAAAGGGTTACTGGAAAACAGAAATCAGTAAGGAAAACCGAAGAGAGAAATACAGATTTCAGACCTCCGATTTCGCTACTGTCTTCGGTTCTCCATTAGCTGTTCTCTGACTTCATTTGGGAATAACCGGATGAACGACGCTAAGGCGAAAAAATAACAGGAGGAAGGTAATGACTGGATATAAACTTGAAACTATGGCGCTTCACGCGGGCCAGGAAAAGCCGGACCCTACAACACTCTCCAGAGGGGTCCCCGTCTACCGGACGAGCTCCTATCTCTTCAAGAGCACCGAGCACGCGGCGAACCTCTTCGCCCTGAAGGAGCTGGGCAATATCTACACCCGTCTCATGAACCCGACCCAGGACATCCTGGAACAGCGTGTGGCGGCGATGGAAGGAGGCGCGGCGGCCCTGGCCGTCGCATCCGGGACGTCAGCGATATTCTACGCGATTATCAATATCTGCTCGGAGGGGGAAGAGTTCGTATCCGCACACAACCTCTACGGAGGCTCCTACACAATGTTCGATTCCATCCTCCCCCGGTTCGGCATCACCGCCAGGTTCGTCGATTCCAAGGAGCCGAAGAACTTCGAGAGAGCGATAAACAAAAAAACGCGGGCAATCTTCATCGAGACAATCGGCAACCCCGTCCTCGACTTCACGGACATCAGCGCCGTGGCCGAGATAGCGCACAAAGCAGGCCTTCCCCTCATAGTGGATTCCACCTTCACGACCCCCTATCTCCTCCGCCCCATCGAGCACGGCGCGGACATTGTCGTACACTCACTCACCAAGTGGCTCGGCGGCCACGGAGCGGGAATCGGGGGCATCGTCATCGACTCCGGGACATTCGACTGGACCGACCCGAAGTTCATGCTCTACAACGAGCCTGACCCCGGCTACCACGGCATCCGCTTCGCCCACGACCTCGGGGAACTCAACCCCGTGTGCTTCGCCCTCCGGATGAGGCTCGTCCCCCTGAGAAACCTGGGTGCGTGCATATCGCCGGACAACGCTTGGATATTCCTCCAGGGCATCGAGACCCTGCCCCTGCGGATGGAGCGCCACTGCGGGAACGCGCTACGGGTAGCTCGATATCTCAGCGAGCATCCACTCGTCGAGTGGGTCCGCTATCCCGGACTGGAGGACGACCCTGCTCACAAGGTTGCGAAAAAGTATCTCAAGAGGGGTTTCGGAGGCATGGTGGTCTTCGGCATAAAGGGAGGGAAGAAGGCCGGTGAGACTTTCATTGACAGTCTGGAGCTCTTCTCCCACCTGGCAAACGTGGGTGACGCCAAGAGCCTCGCCCTTCACCCGGCCAGCACATCGCACGGCCAGCTCACGGAGGAGCAGCAGAGAGCGAGCGGACTCACGCCGGAGCTCGTTCGGCTCTCGGTCGGCATCGAGCACATAGACGACATCATCGACGACTTGGACCAGGCATTCGCGAAAGTCAAAAAATCCTAAAGCTTTGCCTTCAAAGAACTGAATGGAACTTTATTTAAAAAACCACAAAGAATGAAGAATCCTGGCCCATATTTTCATAATCTATGGTAGTATATTGTTGCTATGGAAAGAACCTGCATAACAGTGCTTATATTTGTAGTATGCGCCCTATTCTGTTGCGCTGCTCTAGGATTTTTCTCGCTGCACGAGGCAGCGTGTGATCATGGCGAGTGCACTTTCTGCGTCCCGTGCCATGATTTTGCTATACTTGGACTACCAATCTTAGTTTTTCCCTTCCTTTACTTTGGCTCGGTATCATGCGTAACTCACCAATACAAGCTTCAGCTAGCCTATAACTTTTTTCGCCCACCCAGGTTTTAACCTGGTCTCCCAGTAAATTCCTCGCAGAATTAATCTTTCCTTCAAGAGAGATGTGCCTTAATCACAGGTATTCTCAAGGATTAAGCAATGAAACTATCAACTTTGACAATAAGATGTTTTGGCTTTTTATTATTTTTTGGCTTTCTGTGTGGCCCGGTCTATGCACAGGTAAATAGTGGCGAGAGCCTTTCCCTGCAAGAGGCTCTTGAACTTGCCTATCAGCGTAATCCGCGCATGATTGAGGCGAGAAATGCCATCGTCTCTGCCCGCGGGAAAAGAATCACAGAATCCACCTTTGCCGATCCCGAAGTCGAGTTTGAAATCGGCGGTTTAAAGAAGGAATCGGGGGAGAGGGATACGGGGCTAAAAAAGTTCGGGGTCAGGCAGGAATTTGATTCTCCCGGTGTACTCTGGATGAAATCGCGCATCGCGAAAAACGATGTATTCTCGGAAGAGGAGGCGTTGAAGGAGGTTTGGTCCCGGATCTATTCGCAGGTCAGAGACGCGTATTACACGGTCCTCCTGGAAGAAAAGGAGTCGGAGGTCGCCGGAGACAATCTGAAGGTTCTGCGACAATTTCTTGATCGCGTCACCGTGCGCTTTCAATCTGGCGAGGTTTTACGCAACGATCTTCAGCGCGCAAAGATTGAAGTTCTTGATGGGGAAAATTCATTACTGGTTGCACAAAAGAAATTGCGAACAGAGAAGGCGGCTTTGAATCTGCTCATTGGACAAGATATAAGGGTGGAGTATGTTTTAGTTGAATCCCCGCGGTATGAAGAATTGAAGGGCAGCTTCGAACAATTGCTCGACACCGCTATCCACAGCAGACCCGATGTAAAGCGGGCGGAGATTTTCCTCGATTCAATGGAAAAGTCGCTCACCAAGGAAAAGCTCTCGGTTTTGCCCGCTCCCTTCGTGGCTTTCGAGCGGAGCATGGAAGATTATGACGACGATTATAAAATTCTGCTCGGTTTCTCCATCCCCTTCTGGAACTGGAACATCGGGAAGATGAAGAGCTCACGCGCCGACAGGGAAACAGCGGAGAGCAATCTCCAGGCCCTGAAGCGCGATGTCAGCTACGAAGTTCATAACGCCTTTCTGGATACACAGCTTGCGAATAAACAGTTTTCAATAGCCAAAAAAGCAATCACCGAGGCTAATGAGCTGCTGCGCCTGGCCGATCTACGTTACGGCGAGGGAAAAATGAGCTACCTCGACTACATTGATCAGGTGAGGACCGTTATGGAGTCCAGGTTGCGCTACCATCGAAGCCTCTTCGAGTTTAACCGGATGGTAACAAAATTGGAGCAGGTTACCTATTCCTCTTTACGTGATGAAGACTACCTGAAATGAGGTGATATATATGCAGAGATTACGATGGTTTATTGCCGGCGCTGTTTGTGTGCTTCTTCTTTTCTTCCTGTTCGGGAGAATGAAAGAGAAGTCCCTCCTTGAGCATCAGGAACCCGAAGGCCATGCCGAACTTGAGGGACATGCCGAACATGAGGGCCATGATGAACACGGTGAGGAGCAGGCAACGATCACATTAGGAGTGGAGGCGCAAAATCTGATAGGCCTTCAGACTGTGCCTGTTGAGGAGGCTGTTTTAGAGAGGCGTATTCCTGTTGTGGGTGAAATTGCCCAGGACCCGGAGCGAATCGAACATGTTGTTTCGCCGGAGGCAGGGGTAATTGTGGAACTGAAGGCGGCCGAAGGAGCCCGTGTGGAAAGGGGGGAAGTTCTCGCCGTGGTCAGGCCTTCGGGGGTGGAAACCTCGATCGAGATTAAGTCTTCCCTCTCGGGGGTGGTGCTCGCCGGTCACGTGCAGGAAGGTGACCGGGTAGACACCATCACTTCGATCTATACCGTTGCCGATCTTTCCAGATTGCCGGCGAATTTCAATGTCTATGAAAAAGATGTCGGGCAGGTGGAGGTGGGGCAGAGAATGATCATCCGCTCCATCGCGTACCCGGCGAAGACCTTTAATGGGCGTATAACCTTTATCTCCCCGAGGGTTGAAGAAGAAACGCACACGATCAGGATAAGGGCCGTTGTGGAGAATCCCGATTACATGCTTAAGCTGGGTATGTTCGTGAACGGGGAGATCGTGTACGAAGAGGACCTGGTTTCCCCGGTGATCCCTTCAAGCGCCATTTATGTCCTGGAGGGGAGAAAGGGCGTTTTTGTTAAAACAGGAGAAAGTGAATTCGAACCGCGTTTTATCACTGTCGGGGAAGAAACCGACACAACAGTAAGCGTCATCTCCGGCTTGAGGAAAGGGGAATCAGTAGTGAGCGACAACGCCTTTCTTCTGAAGTCGGAGCTGCTAAAGGCAAAGTTAGGCGCCGGCTGCGCCGAATAAAGAGGGCCGTATGCACAAGTTTTTATCCTTTATTTTTAGACAGCGTATGCTGGTCATCTTCGGGACAATTGGACTTATTGTAGGGGGCATATTTTCCTGGAGAGACCTGCCGATAGACGCCTTTCCCGATGTCACCAATGTCCAGGTGATGATACTTACTGAAGCGCCGGGTTTTGCTCCCACGGAGGTAGAGCGCCTTATATCATTTCCGATTGAGATCTCAATGAACGGGCTGCCGGATATACAGCTGATCCGTTCATTGTCAAAGGCGGGGCTCTCTCAGGTGGTCATTATCTTTGAAGATTGGGTGGATATCTATTTCGCACGCCAACTTGTATTTGAACGGCTCACCGAGGCAAGGGAGCATCTCCCTCCGGGGCTGGAGCCGGAGCTCGGACCGATCAGCACCGGCCTCGGCGAGATCTATCAGTACACCCTCCAGAGCATCAATCCGGATATCGACCTGACCGAGCTCAGAACAATTCAGGATTGGATAATAAAGCTTCAACTGCAGGCGTTGCCTGGAGTCACCGAGGTGAATTCTTTCGGCGGCTTTGTCAAACAGTATCATGTCATAGTTGATCCGGACATGCTGCTCAAGTATGACATCGCCCTCGACGAGGTCACCAGTGCCCTGATCAACAATAACGCTAACGCCTCCGGCAGTTACATCTATAAAGGCGGGGAACAGATCATCGTCCGCGGCATCGGCCTCATCGAATCAATTGAGGATATTGAGAATATTGTCATCACCTCCCGGGAAGAAGTCCCCCTCTCTATTAAGGATATTGCGGAAGTGGAGATTGGACATGAGGTACGCCAGGGAACGGTCACGCGTGACGGAGAGGGCGAGGTGGTGTGCGGTATGACCATTATGCTCAAGGATGCGAACGCCAAACAGGTGGTGGAGCGGGTCAAGGAGAAGATCGCGGCGATAAAAGATCGCCTGCCTGAAGGGGTGAGCCTGGATGTGTTCTACGATCGTATGGACCTGATAAAGGAATGTATTGCGACGGTTTCCCATGCGCTCCTTCTGGGCGGATTTCTGGTTATTGTCATTCTTTTCCTCTTCCTGGGAAGCTTCAGAACGGCGGGCGTTGTCTGCCTCTCCCTGCCACTTTCTGCACTCTTTTGCTTCATAATTATGAGAATGACCGGCCTCAGTGCAAACCTTATGTCGCTCGGGGGCCTGGCTGTGGCAATGGGCATGATAGTCGATGCCAATATCGTGATTGCTGAGAATATCCATCGCCATCTCTCGGAAAGAGGAGTCAGGGGTCGGGAGAGGATTCCTGTGTGTATCAACGCCGTCGCTGAAGTGGCAAAGCCGGTGACGATTGCCATTCTCATCATTATTGTCGTTTTCATCCCGCTCTTCAGCCTGCAGGCTGTCGAGGGCAAAATGTTCAGGCCGCTGGCACTCACGCTCATGTATGTCATGGCCGGTTCCCTCCTGGTCGCTCTAACCATAACCCCTGTCCTAGGCTCCATTTTTATCCGTGCCGAGAAAACCACACGCGATAATTTTGCTATCCGCATAATTCAAAAAGGCTACCTCCGCCTTCTGGATAAGGTCCTCGAGCACAAAAAAAAGACGGCGTTCATAGCCGCTCTCATTTTTTGCATATCACTCTTTTTATTCAAGTTCGTGGGGACGGAATTTATGCCTTACCTCGATGAGGGTTCTATTGCCATCAATGTGGTCAAGTTCCCAACGGCGTCACTGGAGGAATCCAAGCGCATCGGCATAAAAATAGAGAAGCTTCTCCTGGAATTTCCGGAAGTTAAAACAGTAGTGAGTAAAACAGGGCGAGCGGAGATATCGGAAGATCCGATGGGGCCCGAACAAAGTGATAGCTTTATCATGCTCCAGCCGAAGTCACAATGGCGCTTTCCATCCAAGGCTGCCCTTATTAAGGCATTCGAGGAAAAGCTTAGTATCCTCCCGGGACTCAAGCTGAATTTTACTCAGCCAATCGCGCTGCGGGTGAATGAACTGATCTCTGGAATTAAATCTGACATCGCTATAAAGATTTTTGGCTATGATCTGGATATCCTCAAGGAAAAAGCAGAAGAGATCGAGCACGCAATTGCCGGCATCAGGGGAGCGGAGGATGTGAAAGTGGAACAGATTTCAGGATTACTACAGCTCGATATCGACATAGACCGGCAAGCCATCGCTCGGTGTGGGATAAATGTTGCAGACGTGAATGATGTTGTGGAAACGGCGATTGGCGGCAAGGTAGTCTCCACGATGTATGAAGGGGACAGACGTTTCGCTATTTTCGTAAGGTTCCCTGAAAGAAAGCGTAAAGGCATACAAGATATCGGCAACATTCTTGTGTCAAATCCAAATGGTGTGAAGATTCCCCTGGCTCAACTTGCCACCATAACGGAGGGCGAGTTCCCTGCTCAAATCAGTCGGGAGAACAGCATGCGGCGAGTAGTGATTGAATGCAATGTGCGTGGTCGTGATATCGGTTCTTTTGTTGCGGAGGCACAGGGGAAAATCCAGCCTATCGAGGCGACCCTCCCACATGATTACTTTATTACATGGGGTGGACAGTTCGAAAACCAGCAGAGGGCGATGCGTACTCTCTCTATTATCGTCCCCCTTGTTGTTCTGATCATATTTGTAATGCTCTTTTCAGCGTTCGGCTCAGTGAAACCGGCTCTTTTGGTTATCCTCAATCTCCCCTTTTCTCTTATAGGTGGGATTTTCTTTGTATTTCTCTTCAAAATCACACTCAGTGTCTCCGCTGTGATTGGTTTTATAGCACTCTTTGGTGTTGCGGTTGAAAACGCGACGGTGCTCGTAAGCTTCTTTATCCAGTTACGGAGGCAAGGATTAACTATTAACGAAGCCATTCGTCAAGGGTGCGCGCTGCGTCTTCGGCCGCTTCTTCTTACTACACTTACTACCATGTTCGGTCTTTTGCCTCTTCTTTGGGCGACCGGGGCGGGAGCAGAGATACAGAAACCGCTGGCTGTGGTTGTCATTGGAGGTCTGATTTCAAGTTGGTGTCTAACCCTCATTGTTCTGCCAGCCCTTTATGGTTGGTTCGAGAAAGAGGTAGTGGAATTTTAGGCAGCCTAACCTGAATTATTCATCAACTTTGCGAAAATTGTTGCAATGCCAAGGAGAACAATAGGTTACAGCATATCATCTCGAAAATATAATTTTTCAGACCGATCTATTCATGAACTTTTGTTTATTGTGA
>JAVCDC010000124.1 GCA_030765135.1 Candidatus Tritonobacter lacicola
TGAGCCGGAGTACAAGGCCAAAGTGTTGGCCTTTTATGCTTCTCCTGACTTCCGTAAACTGATACTAAAAGTCGGTTTTATTTTAACGATAGTTTCGTTCGTTAGTTTCTCCATTGCTTCAGTAGCAAATATATCAAATTTTTCTCATCTAGATTTAGTTTTAGTCTCGTTGCTTATAGGCTGGTTTGTAGCGTTCCTTGCTATTCCATTTTTTATAAGAGTTTTTATTATTCCATTCTGGAGCATGTCTTCCTTGCCATTTGCAGCAAGGTACATGTCAATTTTTATGGAAAGCTTTGGCTATTTAGGCCTGGTTGTTTATTGTGTATATGCCACTCTTGCTCCATGGGGCATAGTTACAAATTAGTGAATTTAAATGGGGACTATTACCTTCAATGTAGAGCCAAATCTCCGACGAAGTCGGAGTATTAATAAATTCGCGAACGCCTGCCTGCCGGCAGGCAGGAAGTGAGCAAATTTATATGAAGAAGTATCTGATGACGCCGGGGCCGTGTCCCGTGCCGCCCGAGGTGAGGCTTGCACTCTCCCGGCCGGTCATTCACCACAGGACGGAAGAATACCATGCTATTCACGCGGCAGTTGTGGATGGCCTCAGGAAGATCCTGAAGACTGAGAAGAACGACGTCTTCCTCTTCGCCTCAACGGGGACGGGCGCTATGGAGAGCGCCGTGGCCAACACCCTTTCAGCCGGAGATAAGGCCATCGTGGTGAGGGGAGGCAAGTTCAGCGAGAGGTGGGGCGAGCTCTGCAGGGCCTACGGCGCGATTTTCATCCCCCTCGATATCGAGTGGGGCAAGTCTGTGGATCCGGGCCTCATAGAGAAGCAGCTGACCGAAAATCCGGACGTGAGGGTCGTCTTCACGACCCTCTGCGAGACTTCCACGGGGGCAAAGACGGACATCGAGGCGATAGGGACGATCGTCGCCGGGACGGGCGCGATTCTTGTCGTGGATGCCGTAACGGGCCTCGGCGTATCCGAGGTGGAGACAGACGCGTGGGGCCTGGATGTCGTGATCTGCGGCGGTCAGAAGGCGTTCATGGTTCCCACGGGCCTGGCGTTTGTGTGCGTAAGCGAGAAGGCCCGGGAGCGGGTCGATCTGGCAAAGTCTCCCCGCTATTACTTCGATTACCGGAGGGCGAAAAAGGCGGCCGATAAAAACGAGACGGCGTGGTCGGCGCCCGCTTCCCTGATCATCGCCTTGAAGGAGTCGATCGACAGGATACTCGGGGAGGGTGTTGAGAACGTTATTGCCCGCCACGCTTTGTTGAGCGGGGCGCTCCGGACGGGCGTGGAGGCCCTGGGGCTCAAGGTCCTCGCCGACTCACCCGCCGACGGCGTAACGGCGATCCTGCCTCCGGAGGGGATCCCGGCAGACGACCTCAGAAAGACGATGCTCGATAAGTACGGTGTGCATGTCGCCGGAGGCCAGGAGAGGCTCAGGGGAAAGATTATCAGGATAGGCACCATGGGCTACTGCGATACCTTAGATGTAATAGCCGCCCTCTCGGCGCTCGAGATGTCCCTCGTCAACCTGGGTTATACTGTTGACCTTGGTCTGGGTGTTCGTGCAGCCGAGGAGGTTTTAATGGCCACGAAGAAGCACAAGAGGCACAAAAAGTAGATATGAGAGGCAATCGTAAGGTATTTGTTTTTTGCTTTAGTAATTTCCATATTTTTCAGTGGTTTCAGTGTCCTCAGTGGTTTAAATTAAGTTATGTTCGATGAAAAGCAGGAGGTTAGTTCCATGAAGAAAGTTTTAGTATGTGATCCGATTGCCCCCGAGGGTGTTAAGATGATGGAGGATGCCGGCTTTGAGGTCGATGCGCGCAAGGGCATCCCGCCGGAGGAGCTTGAAAAGATAGTGGGAGATTACAACGCGGTGATCGTCCGCAGTGCGACGAAGGTCACGGAGCCGGTCATCAAGGCGGGGAAGAACCTGGAGCTTATCGCGCGCGGCGGCGTCGGCCTGGACAACGTGGATCAAGCGGCGGCGAAGGAAGCCGGCGTAAAGGTGGTCAATACGCCCGAGGCCAGCTCTCGCTCTGTTGCGGAGCTAGCCCTCGCCCACATGCTGGCCGTGGCCAGGCACATACCCCGCGGGACGGCCGGAATGAAGGCCGGCAAGTGGGAGAAGAAGAAGCTCAAGGGTACCGAGCTGATGGACAAGACGGTCGGCATCATCGGCATCGGGCGCATCGGCCGAACGCTTGCCGGTATGTGCAACGGCCTCGGCATGAAGGTCGTCGCGTACGACCTCCCGGAGGCCCTCTCGTCCCTTACCGAGGATTACATCGAGCGCGCTTCCTCGCTCGACGATCTCCTGGCGAAGTCGGATTTTATCTCCCTGCACTTACCCAAGACGCCCAAGACGGCGAATATGATATCGAGCGAGCAGTTCGGTAAGATGAAGGACGGCGTTATTATCGTGAACTGTTCCCGGGGCGGTGTCGTCGATGAGAAGGCCCTGGCGGAGGCACTCGCAAGCGGAAAGGTTGCCGGCGCGGGTATCGATGTCTTCGAGAAGGAACCGCCGGAGGAGAATCCGTTCGCGGGCATGGACAACGTCTCAATGACGCCGCACATCGGGGCGTCCACAAAGGAAGGGCAGTTCAGGGTCGGTCTCGCCGTGGCCGAAAAGGTGATAGAGCACTTGTCGTGAATGGGAACGTGGATCAAGCTCAATGTCATGAATCCTTGAATCCATGGCATATAGCCCTGAAGCAGCTTGAGAATGTTGCCGGGGCCATCGATCTGGATCCAAACGTTTACGAGAGGCTGCGGTATCCCCAGAGAGAGCTGACGGTAGCGGTTCCCGTGAGGATGGACGACGGAAGGACGAGGGTCTTTATCGGCTACCGCGTCCAGCACAGCCTCATACGGGGCCCCTCCAAGGGCGGCATACGCTTCCACCCCGCTGTCACCCTGGACGAGATCAAGGCGCTCGCCATGTGGATGACGTGGAAGTGCGCGGTCGTGAACATACCCTACGGAGGGGCGAAGGGTGGTGTTATTTGTGACCCATTAAAACTTTCCACCAGGGAGCTAGAGGGGCTCTCACGCCGGTACGCTACTGAAATAAGTATCATCGTAGGCCCGACCAAGGATATCCCCGCCCCCGACCTGGGCACTGACAACCAGATCATGGCGTGGATGATGGACACGATCAGTATGCACAGGGGCTTTTCAGTGACGGGTGTTGTGACTGGCAAGCCCGTTTTACTGGCCGGCTCCCGCGGAAGGGCGGGGGCCACGGGCCGCGGCGTGATGTACACGATCCGAGAGACCTATAAGCACCTCGGGATGCAGATGAAGGGCTCGACGGTTGCCCTCCAGGGCTTCGGCAAGGTGGGCAAGAGCACCGCCCTCCGGCTCCATGAGACGGGGTTTAAGGTAGTAGGCGTGACGGATGTCAGCGGCGGCCTCTTCGATCCGAACGGCATAGATATTATAGCTCTCATCCGGCATGTTGAGGATGATGGGATGCGGTTCATCGAGGGTTTCCGGGGCCCGGAGTTCGTAAAGGGAGCGGAGGCGAACGATCGCCTCTTCTCCATGGATGTCGATGTTCTCGTTCCCGCGGCGCTGGAGAACCAGATAACCGGCGAGAACGCGGATAGTATCAAGGCCAGGGTTGTCGCCGAGGGAGCGAACGGCCCCACGACGCCCGATGCCGACAGGATACTGGAAGAGAAAGGGGTATTTATTATCCCCGACATCCTGGCGAATGCGGGAGGCGTGGTCGTCTCGTACTTCGAGTGGGTCCAGGACCTCCAGTCTTTCTTCTGGAACGAGGACCAGGTTAACACGCAACTCGAGAACGTCATGGTTAACGCGTTTGATGAAGTCTTAATGATAGCCCAGCGAGAAAAAGCATCCATGAGGATGGCCGCCTATATGCTTGGAGTTGGCAAGGTGGCGGCGGCGATGAAGCTCAGGGGCCTCTACCCGTAAACGCAAAAGCAAAAGGAAAGATAGTGAAGGAAGTAAATCCCTATGTTCTGGCTCTGAAGCAGCTCGACAGAGTGGCAAAAAAAATAAACCTCGATCCCGGTATCCACGAGAAGCTGAAGTATCCCAAGAGAGCGCTCATCGTCTCTATCCCCGTTGTAATGGACGATGGAAGGCTGGAAGTATTTACGGGGTATCGCGTTCAGCACAACGTGGACCGGGGACCGTCGAAAGGCGGGATACGTTTCCATCCCGATGTTACCCTGGACCACGTTAAGGCGCTCGCCATGTGGATGACGTGGAAATGCGCTGCAATGGGCCTTCCCTATGGAGGCGCGAAGGGGGGGGTGACGTGCGACCCCAGGAAGATGTCAAGGAGCGAGGTGGAGAAGCTTTCCAGGCGCTACGCGACCGAGATCGCTATCGTAATAGGTCCTGACAGGGACATACCCGCCCCGGACGTTTATACGAATCCCCAGATTATGGGATGGATGATGGATACATACAGCATGCACGTGGGGCATGCCGTGCCTGGCGTTGTCACGGGCAAGCCTGTCGAGATCGGCGGGGCTTACGGAAGGGTTGAGGCGACCGCCAGGGGCTGTCTTTTCACCGTCGGGGAGGCCCTCAAATGCTCCGGGAAGGAGCTGAAGGGTTCAACTGTTGTTATCCAGGGGTACGGAAACGCGGGCTCTATCTCCCACAGGCTGGCCGAAGAGGAGGGTGCCCGCGTTATCGCGGTGTCCGACAGCAAGGGAGGCATCCTAAACAGCGAGGGTCTCAGTTTTTCCGGGGTTTCGGCCCATAAGAAAGAAACGGGTTCCGTAGTAGGGTTTCCCGGCGCGCATCCCCTCACCAACGCGGAGCTCCTGGAGCTGGAGTGCGACCTGCTGATACCGGCGGCCCTGGAGAACCAGATCACGGCCGATAACGCGCCGAGGCTGAAGGCCGGTTTAATCGCCGAGGCCGCCAACGGGCCGACGACAGAGGAGGCAGGCGAGATACTTTTCAAGAGAAAGATCCCCGTTATTCCTGATATCATAGCCAACGCCGGCGGCGTCGTCGTCAGCTGCTTCGAGTGGGCGCAGAACCTCATGGGCTATTTCTGGACGGAGGATGAGGTCAATAAGAAGCTGCATGATATCATGATCCCGGCTTTCAGGAACACTTACGAGCTGGCCGGGCAAGAGGGTATAGATTTGCGGCTGGCGGCTTACATGCTGGCCGTGGAGAGGGTAGCCGCCGCCGTAAAGATAAGAGGGGTTTACCCCTGATCAGCGACTCGAGGCAGAGCCGGAATCAGCCCCGATAAAGATCGGGGCTGATTTTTTATGACTTGACTTTGATTATTCACAAACGAAAAAATACAAACCGCTGAATCCGCGGTTATCTTGATGGTATAGGAGTTTGTTATGTTTCCACATAAATTTGCGAGCGTAGCGAGCTAATTTATATAAAATGAAAAACGTAATTATTTCAAAGGAAGAGATAGGCAGGGGAATATTCCGCTTTAATATTGAAGAGCCCCTGGTGGCATCGAAGCACAGGCCGGGCCAGTTCATCATCCTCATGGTGAACGAGACGGGTGAGCGGATTCCGCTGACGATAGCCGGCTCGGACCCCGCCGCCGGGACGATAACCATCGTATTCCAGGTGGCGGGCAAATCGACGGCCCTCCTCTCCTCGCTCGAAGCAGGGGACAGGATACAAAACCTCATCGGCCCCCTGGGGAGGCCCACGCCTATTGAGCGGTACGGGAGGGTGGCGTGCGTTATCGGAGGTGTCGGCGCCCCGTACGTCTATCCCATCCTGAAAGCCATGCGGGACGCGGGAAACTCTATCAGCGTCTTCCTCGGAGCGCGCTCGCGGGAACTCGTCATCATGGAGAAGGAACTGGGTGAGATAAGCGATACCCTCTCGGTATCGACGGACGACGATACCTACGGTTACGGCGGCACCGTAGTCGACCTCTTCCGGGAGGCACTCGGTTCCGGCGGGAAGTTCGATATGGCCGTCGTTGTCGGGCCGGTCGGCATGATGGAGGCCGCGTGCGCGGTGACGAAGGAGGCCGGAATACGGACGATGGTCAGCCTGAACACGATAATGGTGGACGGCACCGGCATGTGCGGAAGCTGCAGGGTCACAATCGGGGGTGAGAGCAAGCTCGTCTGCTGTGACGGCCCGGAGTTCGACGGCCACCTCGTTGACTGGGCGGAGCTAAGGCACAGGCTCGGCCGGTTTTTGGACCAGGAGAAGGTCGCCATGAACCTGTATAAAAAAAGCATATTTGATCGGAACGGAATTAAGTGACAGCTGAGAAGCGGTGGAAAGTCTACGTCACCCGCATGGTTCCCGGGCCCGGCATATCCATCCTAAAAGAAAAGGCTGATGTGGAGGTCTCCCCCGGCGATCTCCCCGTGCCGCGGGAGGTCCTCATGGAAAAGGTCCGTGACATCGATGGTCTCCTCTGCCTCCTTACGGACAAGATAGATAAAGAGGTCATAGCGGCTGCGAAGAAGCTCAGTGTGATAGCCAACTATGCCGTGGGCCACGATAACGTAGACATCGAGGCCGCAACGAAGAGGGGGATTGCCGTGACGAACACGCCCGAGGTTCTGACGGAGACGACGGCTGACCTTGCCTGGAGCCTTCTCATGGCGGTCGCGCGAAGGATCGTCGAGGCCGACAGGTTCACAAGAGATGGGAGGTACCGCGCGTGGTCGCCTACTCTACTGTTAGGCAAGGACGTTCACGGGAAGATTCTCGGTATCGTCGGCGCGGGGAGGATAGGCTCGGCCGTAGCAAAAAGGGCTGCTGGATTCGGGATGAGGATTCTGTATTACGATACGGAGAGAAAGCCGGAGATAGAAAAGGAGACTGGCGCCCGCTACTCGGCCTTCGAGGACCTGCTCGGGGAGAGCGACTTCATATCCGTTCACCTCCCCTTGAGCGGCGCGACGCGCCACATGATCGGCGAGAGGGAGTTAAAGATGATGAAAAGGTCGGCGATATTGATAAACACGTCCCGCGGCCCGGTGGTAAAAGAGAGCGATCTGGTCAGGGCTCTTGCGGATGGAACCATAGCGGGCGCCGGCCTTGATGTCTACGAGGCCGAACCCGCACTTGCGAAGGGGCTTGCCTCTCTGGAAAACGCCGTGCTCGCGCCGCATATAGGGAGCGGTTCGGAGGCGACGAGGTCGGAGATGGCGCGCCTCGCAGCTGCCTCCATCGTGGACCGGCTCGAGGGACGGGTCCCCGAAAACCTGGTCAACAGGGAGATCCTGGGATAAAAATTCCATTTCCTGAATACCGAACAAATTTCAAGTATGAATTCTACAAATCGCTGATATCATTTTTAATCATTCGAACTTAGAATTTTTATCATGAGGGCGAATCTCACGCTTGGCGATCTTCTGGATAGGGCGGCTGAAAGGTTTCCCGACAGGATAGCGATATACTCGGACAAGGGGCACCTCACGTACAGGGAGCTCCGCCGCCGTGTGAACGCGCTGGCGAACTGGTTTCTCGCAGGCGGGCTGCACAAGGGGGACAGGATCGCGGGGATGGTGAAAAGGACGCCCGCCCTGGTTATTTCCTTCCTGGCGGCCGCCAAAGCCGGCGGGATATACTGCCCTATCAACTACAAGCTTGCCGGCGAACAGCTGGGATTCCTGATAGAGTCGATCGACCCGTTCGCTATTATCGCAGACCAGGAACTCGAGAGCCAGTACCGCTCGATCAGGGACGAGCTTTCCCCTGGCGCGGCGGTTCTCTGGGCCGGTGACGGGCCGTCAGGCGGCGAGGAGCTGCGAAAGGTGATCTCCTCGGCCAGGGGCGTCGATCCCATAGCCGATATCGATCCGTCCGACCCCGTTTACCTCAACTATACAAGCGGGAGCACCGGGGTGCCCAAGGGCGCCGTAACCACGCACGCCAACCTCATGTGGAACACCATTTCCGCGATTGAGACGCTCGGGCTAACGCCGGACGATATTTTTCTCGGCATGTTCGCGGCTTTCTCCCACCCCCACGACCTGTTCATGAGGGCGCTCTACCTCGGCGGGAGCATCGTGATGCTCGACTCCATCAATCCCCGGACGATCGTAAGGACGATCGCCACGTACCGTGTCGACCTGATGATGGGCGTCCCCTCGATGTACGAGATCATGGTCCCTCATATGCGTTTAAGGCGTGACGAGCTGGGGAGCTTGAGGATGCTCGAGCTTGGCGGGGCCCACGTAACGAGGGACCTGAACGACAATATCTACCGGATACTCGGTGCCCGGCTGGTGCCAGTCTGGGGAAGCACCGAGACCACGGGAATCGCCCTGGCAATGCCGGTGGACGGGGACTACAAGCAGGGGTCGGTGGGTAGGCCATGCAGATATTACAGGATCAAGCTGGTCGATGAGGACGGCGTCGAGGTAAGGGACGGTGCGGTGGGCGAGATGCTGGTCAGGGGGCCCGCCGTCATCTCGTCATACTGGAAGAACGGAGACGCGCTCTCATCGACGTTTGTAGACGGCTGGTACCGCAGCGGCGACTACTTCAGGCGCGCCGCCGACGCGTACTATTTCTTCGCAGGGCGCAAGGACAACATGATAAAGGTCGGTGGTATTAAGGTCTTTCCCCTCGAGATAGAGAATGTCATAGCGAGCCATCCCGGGGTTGCCGAGGTCGCAGTTATCGGCGCCAGGGAGAAGCTCAGGGGGGAGATTCCCCGTGCCGTCATCGTGGCTGGAAAAAACCCGTCAATCTCCGCGAAAGAGATACGGCGCTACTGCAGGGGGAAGCTCGCAGAGTATAAGGTTCCCCGGCTGGTCGATTTCGTAGAGGGCCTGCCGAAGACCGGCAGCGGCAAGCTCGACAGGAAGGCGATAAATGACATGTTCGGTTATCGTTCCCGTCCTTAACGGGAAGGCCACCATCGGCGGCTGCATCGAATCCCTCCTCAACCAGACCCTGCCCCGGAGCTCGTACGAGGTCATAGTCGTCGACGACGGCTCCACGGATGGGACGCCGGATATCGTCCGGAGATACGGTGTCAGGCTGAGCGTCGGTTCCCACCGCGGCCCTGCCGCTGCCAGGAACAGGGGCGTCGAGCTGGCGGAGGGAGAGATCGTCCTCTTTACCGACGCCGATTGTCGTCCTGCTGAGAACTGGCTGGAGGAGATGGTCTCACCGTTTGATGCCGGCGATGTTGTTGCCGTCAAGGGGGCGTACCGGACCGGGCAGGCGGGCCTTGTGCCCCGCCTCGTCCAGGCGGAGTTCGAGGAGCGGTACAGGATGCTGTCGCGCTTCGAGCGGATTGATTTTGTGGACTCGTACTCGGCGGCCTTCAGGAAGGGTGTTTTTTTGAGGGCAGGCGGATTCGACTGCGCCTTCCCGCGGGCCGATAACGAGGACGTCGATCTCTCGTACCGCGTTTCCCGTCTGGGCGGCCGCATGGTATTCAACCCCCGGGCCGTGGTCTGCCACATTCATCCGGAGACGTTCTTCGAGTACTTCGGGCTGAAGCTCGGGAGGGGCTACTGGCGAATGCTCGTCTACAGCCGTTTCCCCGGAAAGGCGGTCCGGGACACCTACACCCCGGCGTATCTCAAATTCGAGATCGCGGGCCTTCTCCTCGCCGCGCTGGGTCTGGCTGGCATGCCCTTAGCCAGGCTCCCATCACTGGTTGTTTCCGCCGCGGGCCTGTTGATATTTCTGGCCTCGACGCTTCCCTCCTATATGAGAAGCTACAGGGGATTCGGCCCGGCCGGACTCATCTTCATGTTCCTCCGGGCGGTGGCCCTTGCCGCGGGCAGCCTCTGGGGGCTCATTGTCCATCTGATTTCAGCTGTTCGTTGCAGGAACCTGCCACGAACGGCCGGAATTAGTTAAAAGGCCCCGATTCCCCGGACAGTGGATAATATCGTCTTGAGGAAGATGGCCATGTCCATGAAGAATGAGTGGTTCTCCATGTAGTAGAAGTCGTACTCGAGGTTTTCGTGGATCGGCACTCCCCGGTCGGCGCTGACCTGCCACAGGCCTGTTATGCCGGGCTTGACGAGAATCCTTTGCCGCGTGTTGCTGTCGTAGTGCTCCACGATGAACGGCATCTCGGGCCTCGGCCCGACGATGCTCATGTCTCCCCTGAGGACGTTCCACAGTTGCGGTAGCTCGTCCAGGCTCGTCCGGCGGAGAAAGCGGCCGACCCTGGTAACGCGGGAATCGTTGCCGCCAGTTGGGGCGTAGTCGTACTTGGGCAGCATTGCGTACATGGTGCGGAATTTCCAGAGCCTGAAGACCCTGCCGTTCAGGCCGATCCTCTTCTGGTTGAAGAGAGCCGGGCCGGGAGAGTTCTTCTTGATGAGGATGATCGTGATGAGGAACAGGGGGGAGAGCAGGAAGAGCAGCAGGGCCGAGATCATGATGTCGAAAACCCTCTTGGCGATTCTCTTCGGGAGGCCCATCCTGAAGTCGGCCATGCCTATGGCCGGCATCTGGGCGATGTCGAAGATATCCGACCTCCGGAACGCCGTTCTGGTGATGTCCGGTATGATCCAGAATTTCACGCCAAGCTTCCGGCACTCGTCGATCAGCTTCCACGTCTTCTTGTGGGGTGTGTCCATTCCCGCGATTAGGACGCCGTCTATTCCCATGCTGTCTATCACCTGGCCTGCAGTCTCCACGCCGCCGACGGTCGGCAGGAGGTCCTCCGCTGCATGCCCCGGGTTAACGTCGCCGTTTAGGAATCCGACGGGCTTGTAGCCGAACTTCGGAGATTGCAGCATGACCTTGGCGATCTTCTTGCCGAGGTCCCCGGCGGGGTAGATGAGGACGTGGCTGACTCCGAGTCCGGCCTTGTGGAAGTGCTGCTCGAGCTGAAAAAAGAGGAATCTCTCGAAGAGCATGAGGACGACGACGCAGAGCGAGAAAAGACATATATAAAGCCTGGGCAGGAAGAAGCCCCTGATGAAGAAAGTGATGGACATGAATATAAGAAGGCCCATGAAGGAGCCCTTGAGTATGAGTTGCATCTCGTGAATGTTCATCAAGCTGGAGCGCTTCTTGTACAGGCCCACGGCGAAGAACGTGGCCAGCTGGATTGCAGAGAGTGAGATGAGGATAGGGATGTTGAGGTGCCTGATGGTTAATCCCTTCACGATGAAGCGGAATCGCTCGGCAAGATAGAGGGAGAGGAGGATCACGGCGAAGTCCGCCACTACTTCACAAACGGTGATTATGGCAAATGCGTTTTTCTTTATAAATGCGTTCATGTCTGTAAATTGAGGTTAAGCGATATATTGCGCGCAAATCAAGCGGAAAGCCCCTGTATTTTAACGCCGTTTCTCCGGTGATGGTTTAATCAGGCGGTAAAGCATGCGTGCTCGCCCCCGCTTATCATATCCCTTCTTTCACCGTTTAAAAACGATACATTATCCTGAGTGGTGAAAGGCGTCACAGCGGATTGCTTCTTCACATATGAAGAAAGCAAGAAGCATGCCATTGTTTAAAGCGAGGAGCGATAGGAGGAGGATCTACGTCCTGGAGGCGTTTTTCCCGGCTTGCCAACATCGTTGGCGCAAGGATGGCCAGTGTACCTTTCGTATGTCAGCCTCGGGGAGTGCCCGTTCCACCGGAGGAGAGGTAATTGTCTATATCCTGCGCCGCCCTCTTTCCAGCCCCCATGGCCTCTATCACAGTTGCGGCGCCGGTAACGATGTCGCCGCCCGCCCACACTCCGTCTTTGGAGGTCCTTCCGGCGTCCGGGTCTGCTATGATGTAGCTCTTCCTGTTCGTCTCAAGGCCTGGCGTGAGGGAGGGAAGAAGGGGGTTGGCCGTGGTCCCGATGCCGACTATAACGGTGCCCACCTCGATGGTGAACTCGCTGCCATCTATAGGGACCGGGCGTCTTCGCCCGCTTTCGTCGGGTTCCCCCAGCTCCATTCTGATGCACTCCGCGGCCCTGACGCGGCCGTCCGGATCCCCGAGGTATCTCGTGGGGGCTGCCAGGAAGTCTATGACGACGCCCTCCTCCACCCCGTGCTCTATCTCCTCATCCCGCGCCGGCATCTCGGCCCTGGATCTTCTGTAGATGATCCTGACTTCTTCCGCACCCAGCCTGAGGGCGGTCCGTGCCGAGTCCATCGCCGTGTTCCCCCCGCCGATCACAGCCACCTTTTTGCATACGGGTACCGGTGTGTCGTATTCCGGGAAGAGGTAGCCCTTCATGAGGTTGACCCTGGTCAGGAACTCGTTTGACGAGAGGATGCCGTTGAGATTTTCGCCGGGTATGCCCATGTATCGCGGCGCTCCTGCCCCGATGCCTATAAAGACGGCCGAGTATCCCATGGAGAAGAGTTCGTCCACGGTGTGGTAGCGCCCGACGACCGCGTCGGTGACGAACTCTACTCCCAGCCCGCGCAGGTAATCGACCTCGGCATCGACTATTTTTTTCGGGAGCCTGAATTCGGGTATGCCGTAGACGAGGACGCCGCCAGGCTTATGGAGGGCCTCGAAGACCGTGACGCCGTACCCCGCCTTCACGAGGTCGCCGGCGCATGTCAGTCCGGCCGGCCCGGCCCCCACGACGGCTACCTTCGTACCCTTCCGCACGGGCTTTGCGGGTAGAACCATCTCGCCGCTTTCACGCTCATAGTCCGCGGCAAATCGCTCCAGTCTGCCGATTGCGACTGGTTCGCCTTTATTGCCGAGGATGCACGCTGTTTCGCACTGGTCCTCCTGGGGGCAGACCCTTCCGCAGATGGCCGGGAGGCTGTTCGCCTCCTTGAGTTTGCGGGCGCTCTCCACGAAGTGCCCCTCCTCGATGAGGCGTATGAAGGCCGGGATGTCTATCTCGACGGGGCAGCCCGCGATGCACTTTGGGTCTTTGCACTGGATGCACCTCGAGGCTTCGAGCTTTGCCGTCTCGGGGGAGTAGCCCAGGGGGACCTCGTCGAAGTTCTTGACCCTGGCGGCGGCGTCCTGCATCGGCATCTCCTGCCGAGGCGGCCTCTTTTTTTTCTTATCCTTTTCCATGAAAATTTATATGCCTATATTATCAATTCCGGGGATGTAGCTTTAAAATACTATCCACAGCCTTCGCTGTCGTTCAAACAAATATTTTCTCGATTAGACAGGCTAAAAATTTGTGAAGAGATTTAGGTGTGAGCCTGGCAATTAGTCAAGCTTAAGGAAGTATGTCAGAGAAAATATTCCGCATGCCGCGTTCGAACAGGACGCCGATGACGTAGTCCCTGTATTCGGGCGTGGACCTCACGTCGCCGATGGCCATCGATTCCGACGAGACGCTCTTGGCAGCTTCTTCTATAAGGCTGCCGGAAATCTTCCTGCCCTTGAGGAGGGTTTCCGTTTTCGGGCACCTGATTACGGTCGGGGCGACGGCGCCGAGGGCCACCCTCGCTTCTTCTATTTTGCCGTTCGCAATGTGCAGGACCGCCGCAACGGAGGCCTTGGATATGGCCAGCGCCTTCCTCTGTCCGATCTTCTTGAAGAAGCCCTTGTCTTGCTCCATCATCTTCGGGAAGCCTATCTCTATTATAAGCTCGTCTTCCTTCAGGACTGTTTTGCCGGGCCCGGTGAAAAAATCCTCCACGGCGACGACTCTACGCCCCTCCTTTCCCACTAGCGTGATATGCGCTCCGAGCGCGTAGATGGGAGGTATGCCGTCGGCCGCGGGGGAGGCATTGGCGATGTTTCCACCGATTGTGGCGGCGTTCTGTATCTGGGGAGCCCCGATCTCCAGTGCGCCCTGGCGCAGTATGTAGCCGAATCTCTCTATCAGGGGGGAGGAGCCGATATCGGCGTAGCTCGCCAGCGAGCCTATGGCAACGGTGCCGTCGGCTTCCCTGATCTCTTTCAGGGACTCGATGAAAGAAAGGTCTATCAGCGCTTCGGGCCGTACGGCGTCCTCCTTCAACTTTACGAGGAGGTCGGTACCGCCTGCCAGGAAGGAGGCCTTCTTTCCGAGGCGGGCCTTCATCTCTATCGCCTCTTCGGCGGACTTCGGCCTCAGGTAATCGAAAGGTCTCACCGTGTCTCTCCTCCGCCCCCGGCATTTTTAAGCTTCTGCGCGGCCGCCCGCACGGCGTTGACTATCTTTGTGTAGCCCGTGCACCGGCACAGGTTGCCGCTGATGCCGGTTTTTATCTCGTCATCGGTCGGGTCGGGATTCCTGTCCAGGAGGAACTTTGCCGATATAACCATGCCGGGTGTGCAGTATCCGCACTGGATTGCACCCTCTTCGATAAAAGCCTCCTGGATGGGGTGGAGCTTTCCTTCATTCTCCAGCCCCTCTATGGTCGTGACCTCTTTCCCGTCGACCTGCGCGGCAAGTACAAGGCAGCTGTTCATGCTCTTGCCGTTTATCAGGACGGCGCACGCGCCGCATTCGCCCTTGTCGCATCCGATCTTCGTGCCGGTGAGGCCGAGTTCCTTGCGGAGCAGGTGTACGAGCGTCATGTTCGCGGGAACCGTGACTTTCGTTTTAGCTCCGTTCAGCGTGAATTCTATGTTGACCGTCTTCATCGTTTTTCAGCTTTCAGTGCGTTAATGACTTTCTCTGGCGTGATGGGAAGGTCGTTTATCCTTATGCCGGCTGCGTTGTTAACCGCGTTCATGATGGCGGGTGTTATGGGGACCGTGGGCGCCTCGCCAACGCCCTTGGCGCCGTAGGGCCCGGTCTTCTCGGGGACCTCCACGATTATCGTCTCTATGTCGGGCGCGTCCACTGCTGTCGGGATAATGTAAGTGGTGAAGTTCGAGGTGAGGACTTGACCTTTCTCCATCTTGAGGTCCTCGTACAGCGCGTAGCCCTGCCCCATAACGACGCCGCCCTCGCACTGCCCCTCGACGCCGTGGATGTTTATCGCCTTCCCCATCTCTGGGGCCGATACGGCCCGCAGGACGTCGACCTGTCCCGTCTTCAGGTCGACGCCGACGAGTGCAACCTGTGTGATGAAGGTGTAGTAGTTGTGGGGAAGGCCGTCGCCGAAGTCCTTGTCGGAGATTGCCATTATGTTTGCACCGACGTCCTGGAGGGGCTTGTTCCTCCGGCAGCAGACCTCGGCGATGTTTTCTATCGATACTATCTTTTCCGCGTCCGATTTCGAGCGGACAGCGCCTTCCTCGTAAACGAGGTTGTTCGGGTCCTCGACCAGGATTGTTGCCGCCTCCAGGATAGCCCTTTTCTTGATCTTGTCGGCACCGTCTATTATTGCGTTCCCGTTGACGAGAACTGAGCGTGAAGCTGTCACCGATCCCGAGTCCGGGGTCTTGAAGGTGTCGCCGTGTGCGACTTCGATCCTCTCCATGTCGATCTCGAGCGCCTCGGCAAGCATCTGGGCGTAGGCCGTGATGTTCCCCTGGCCGATTTCGATGGCTCCCGTCTTGAGCACTATTTTGCCGTCGGGGTGAATCTCCAGATCGATGTTGGCGAAGTCGGGTATGCCGACTCCCAGGCCGACCGCGTGCCACTCCGACGCCATGCCCACGCCGTGAAGCTTTCCGGGGTGTTTCTTGTTCAGTTCCCTGATGATTTTTTCCCTGTTTCGCCACAGGTCCGAATTTTCGGCGGCCTCGAGTGTCTCGGTGACGCCTACGCTGGTTTGCATCGTGTGGCCCAGGGACGATATGTCTCCCAGCTTGAGGGCGTTTCTCTTTCTTATCTCTATTGGGTCGATGCCGAGCTTCCCGGCGAGCTTGGCGATCTCCTGCTCCACTCCCCAGACCACCTGCGGCGCCCCGAAGCCCCTGAACTCTCCACCGATGGCGTTATTGGTGTAAACCGACCGGCCCTTGAAGTGGCTGTGGGGGTACTGGTAAGGGCCCGGGGAGGACTCGAGGGCCAGGTTGAGTATCGGTGCCCCGATCGTGTCGTGCGGGCCTGTGTCGGCCGTGACGTCGACGTCTATCGCCGTGAAGCGCCCGTCCTTCGTGGCCCCGATCTTGAACTTCGTCTTCATGGGGTGGCGCTTGGAGTTGACGATCAGGGTTTCCTCCCTTGTCCACCAGAGCTTGACCGGCTTTTTCGTGTGGTAAGCGAGAAGAGCCAGGTGGATCTGGACGGTGATCTCGTCTTTGCCGCCGAACGCGCCTCCGGTGGGCGATCCTATGACGCGTATCTTCCTCGGGTCCCAGTTCATCGCCCGGGCGATCTGGAGCTGGTCCCTGAAAGCGTACTGGCTGCCGCACCATATCGTTAGGATCCCTTCTTCCTCGTCGTATATGCCGACACCTCCCGGCGGCTCGATGAATGCGTGATCCATGAACTGCGTGCTGTATTCGCCCTCTGTGATGACGTCGGCTTCTTCGAGCCCCTTCTCCACGTCCCCCTTGCGCAGCTCCATAGTGTGCATGATGTTGCCCTTCTCGTGGAGCTGTGGGGCGTCTTCCCGCATGGCCTCCTCCGGGCTCGTCACCACGGGTAACTCCTCGTACTCGACCTCGATCAGCTCGCACGCTCTCTCCGCGGTCTCCTCGTCGACGGCGGCGACGAGGGCGATTGCATCCCCCATGTACATGACTCTGTCCCTGCAAAGTACGGGCCAGTTGGGGGTGATGATTCCGAATCCGTTGTGGCCGGGAATATCGTCGGCGGTTAGGACCGCCTCGACGCCCGGGAGTTTACGGGCTTTTTCCACATCGAGCTTGAGAATATTCGCGTGGGGATACTCGCTCCTCTTTACCTTTGCCCACAGCATCCCGGGAAAGGAGAGGTCTGTTGAATATTTCGTCCTTCCCGTTACCTTGTCCCTGGCGTCTATGCGGGGAACCGGCTTGCCGACGTACCGGTAGAGCTTTTCCGCACCGCCGCCGATGGGCTGGAATATGTCCATGCGGTCACCGTCCTGCAGGTGGCGGTCGAACTTGACGCGTATGTTGTTGACGAGGACCATTGCGTAGCTCAGGTCGCGGTCGTTGAGTCCCAGTGACCTGAGGGCTTGGGCGACGGTCCCGCCGTTATCGAGGGAGATTCTATCGTCGTCCTTCGGGGCGTATTTTTTGAACTCCCCGTATAGTTTTACGCCGATTTCCATTTTATTATCCGCTCTTCAATCGAGAAATATTATCAACTAGCCAGGTCGCCGTCAATGGGCTTATGCATAGTAAAAGCATAGTAAAAGGCAGATTCTGACTGTGCAATTGAAATGGTCGATCCACAGGTAGCCGCACCCTTTAGGGTGCGTTTGTGTGCGGAAAAAAGCGCAGGCTGAGGCCTGCGCTACCTGTATACGTATTTCTCAGGTTTCTACTAATCCATATTAGACGATCTCAATCATCCTCTTCACGGCTATCCATGCCCTCTTCCGGATTTCCTCCGGCACACTGATCACGTGGACCTTTTCCTTGAGGGATGTGAGGAGCTTCGGAAGCGTTATCCGCTTCATGTTGAGGCAGACGAGGGCCGGGCTGGGGAGGATGAACGTCTTTCCGGGGTTCTCTTTCTTCAAGCCGTGAAGGATGCCCATTTCTGTCCCGATTATGTACTCTTCGGCCCCGGTCTCCTTGACGTAGGTGAACATGCCGGATGTGCTCGTTATGTGGTCGGCGTGCTTGAGGACGGATGGCTCGCACTCGGGGTGGGCGACGAAGAGGGCCTCCGGGTGCTCTTTCTTTGCTTTGAGCACCTCGTCCTCCCTCAGGCGCGCGTGCGTGGCGCAGCAGCCGGGCCAGATGACCAGTTCCTTCTCTGTCAGCTCCTGCACGTAGCGCCCCAGGTTCCTGTCCGGACAGAAGAGTATCTTGTTATCCGGGAGCGAGTTCACCACCTTGACGGCGTTGGACGAGGTACAGCAGATGTCGCTCTCTGCTTTTACTGCGGCCGAGGTATTCACGTATGAGACAACGGAGAGCCCCGGGTGCTCCTTCTTCCACTCCCGGAGCTGATCGGCCGTGATCATGTCCGCAAGGGGGCAGCCGGCGTCGGGCGCGGGAAGCAGGACGGTCTTGTCGGGCGAGAGTATGGCGGCGCTCTCCGCCATGAAGTGGACGCCGCAGAAGACGATTACGTCGGCGTCCGTCTCAGCGGCCTTCCTGCTGAGGGCCAGGGAGTCGCCGTGCATGTCGGCGATGTCCTGGATCTCCCCTTTCTGGTAGTTGTGGGCCAGGATGACGGCGTTTCTATCGCGCTTTAGCTCCAGTATCCGCTCTCGTAGTTCTACCTGGTAGCTCATTTGATGATTGCGTTGTCTATGAGGCGGGTCTTTCCAACGAAGGCGGCGACTGCAATGACGACGGGAGGTGTGATCTCTTTGACGTGCGCTAAAGTGCGCGCGTCGATGATCTCGACGTACTCGATGCGGATGTCTTTGTGGAGCAGCAGGTCCTTGCTGATCATCTCCCGGATCTTCCGGGGGCTTCTCTCGCCCGCTGCTATCGCCTCCCGTGCTTCTACAAGGCTGGATGATATGGCGAGCGCCTGGCGCCGCTCTTCTTCCGTGAGGTATTCGTTTCTCGATGAAAGGGCAAGTCCGTCCTTATCGCGAACTATTGGTGATCCGACGATTTCTATGTCGAGGTTGAGGTCGGAGACCATTTTATTTATGACCATGAGCTGCTGGTAGTCTTTCTCGCCGAATACCGCGATGTCGGGCTCGACTATATTGAATAGCTTGAGGACGACAGTCGCCACACCCCTGAAATGGCCGGGCCGCGACCTCCCGCAGAGGCCGCGGGAGAGAGTCTCCTCCGTGACGTACGTCGAGTATCCTTCCGGGTACATCTCCTCGCTCTTCGGGTGAAAGATAATGTCCACACCGTTTTCTCCCGCGATCTTCATGTCGCGTTCGAGGTCCCGCGGGTAGCGGTCCAGATCCTCCCCGGGGCCGAACTGGGTGGGGTTGACGAAGATGGAGAGGACGACGGCGTCGGCTCTCTTTTTTGCCTCCCTTATGAGGCTGGCATGGGCTTCGTGGAGGTATCCCATCGTGGGAACAAAGCCTATCTTTTTACATTCCGCCTTGAGGGAACGGCTTTTCAGGCGCATCGTCGGGGTGTCTTCGATGAAATCCACGTCAGTAGCTGTACTCGTCGGATGGGAAGGTCCCCTTCTCGACATCCTCTTTGTAGCGCCCGATCGCTTCTCTCATCGTCGCGCCTATATCGGCGTACCTCTTGACGAACTTAGGTGTGAACCTGCTGAAGAGGCCGAGCATGTCGTGCGTCACCAGGATCTGACCGTCGCAGCGTGGCCCCGCCCCTATTCCGATCGTGGGAATAGAGAGCTTATCCGTTATTGCCTGGGCCAGCTCCGCCGGTATGCACTCGAGGACGATGGCGAAGGCGCCGGCCCCCTCCATCGCGAGTGCGTCCTCGACGAGCCTCTCCGCCTCGGGCGCCTTGCGACCCTGGACTTTGTAGCCGCCCATGAGCAGCACGTCCTGGGGCGTCAGGCCTATGTGGCCCAGAACGGGTATGCCCGCGTCGATGATTGCCTTAACACGCGATGAGACCTCTTTCCCTCCCTCGAGTTTAACTGCTTCGGCGTGCGCCTCTTTGACCAGGCGTCCCGCGTTTCGCACAGTCTCCTGGTCGTTTATCTGGAAGGACATGAACGGCATGTCGCTGACGAGGAGGGCGGAGTCGTTCCCCCTTGCGACGGCCTTGGTGTGGTGGATTATCTCCTCCATGGTGACGGGGAGCGTGTTCTCGTACCCCAGGACGACCATCCCGAGAGAGTCGCCCACGAGGAGCACGTGGACGCCCGCCTCGTTGGCTATTTGCGCCGTGGCGTAATCGTACGCCGTCAGGGCCACGATCTTGCGCCCCTCCTTCTTCATTTTTTTCAGCGTCGCAGTCGTTATCTTCTTCATTTTATCAGTTCTTTTATCCGCTCCATGTCTTTAAGTGCCCATTCGTTTACGAAATTTTTATACTCTTTGCGGCTCTCTTTCCCGAAATATCCTAGCACAAAATCGGTTTTTATTACAGAAGGGAAGTTCTTGATCCCGATGTAATCGAGATAGCTTGACCACCTGTATGATTTAAGGAAGGCGTTTGCGGCGTTCCAGTCTGCCACTCCCCTCTCCTTCCAGTCACCCTGGAAAAGGTTCAATGGATTTAAATGAATGTACCTCGAAAGGTGAATCAAGTACTCATCCTTCTCGATCGCTTTTGCCTTGAACCTCCCTTCAAACAGTACACCTTTGCGCGAATATTTTTGGTTAAAGAATAGCGCATAGGCCATTCCCAGTTTATGCATGAATTTGCTTATCCCCTGTTCCTGTATTTGCCTCAGTATCAGGTGATAGTGATTTGGCATGATGGAGAAACAATGCACCTCCGCAAGCAGTTCCCTCTCCCTCTTAATAATGGCCTCCGGGAGGCCATTAATTGTTTTAAAACGTTGGCCGACGTTAAATATGTGCTTGGAATCATTCATTTCATATAGGTCGTGGATAAAACGATAGTAATCACGAGGATCAAAGAAGATCTGGCGTTTTTCAACGCCTCTATTATAGATATGATAGAATTTTCCAGTTGTGAATTGTATATTTCTCATATAATGGCCTCCCGGAGGCCATTATTATAATTCAAAGGGAGGGGTTTGG
The DNA here is from genome assembly GCA_030765135.1 of Candidatus Tritonobacter lacicola. Lineage (GTDB taxonomy): Bacteria > Auribacterota > Tritonobacteria > Tritonobacterales > Tritonobacteraceae > Tritonobacter > Tritonobacter lacicola. Next base: position 20,527 of record JAVCDC010000124.1, read on the forward strand.
GGTAGAGCTTTACGGCGGGGGTTTTGCCCAGGTCGGCCAAGAGCTGTTTTAGCGGTTTATGCAGGCATGGATGGATTAGGTTTTCATCGATCTCGAGGAGGGGAATGAGGACGAAGGCGCGCTTGTGGAGCTCCCGGTGCGGGATGGTGAGGTCCTTCTCTTCCACAAAGAGATTCCCGTAGAGGAGTATGTCGAGGTCGACAACGCGAGGGCCGTGGCGAACAGACTCCTTCCGCCCCATTGCTCGCTCTATACCCTTCAGGGCCTTAAGGAGATATAGAGGGGTGAGGTCCGATTCCGCCTCGATGACGCAGTTCAAGTACCATTCCTGGGGCGGGCCTCCGACGGGCTCGGTCTCATAGATGGAAGACGTCGATCGTACGGTGGTATCCGGTAGCGCCGCGACCCTCTTTATGGCATCGATGAGGTTACGGTGCTGGTTCCCCACGTTCGAGCCGATGCCGATAAAGAGCCTGTTCATGGGAAGATGAACATGTGCGGATTATATTTCACCATCAATCTCGAGGTGATGTTACGGTTTCGGGTCCATTTCACTGGTGGCCTTGGTGAGTGGATTACCATTGATAATGTGGGGGCATTAAAGGATCCTGGCCATCCTCTCGACGGCCTCGCGGATGCGCTCCTTGCTCCGCGTCAGGGCGAACCTGATGTACCCTTCCCCGTGGCTTCCGAGGCCGCTTCCGGGGGTCGCCACTATCGCGGCTCTTTCAAGGAGAGTCTTTGCCAGCGAGGCCGAGGTGTAGCCATCGGGGACCGGGGCCCAGACGTAGAAGGTGGCCTTCGGCTTCTCCACCTTCCACCCCATGGCGTTCAGGCCGTCCACAAGAGCATCACGCCTCTCCCGGTAAATCCTGTTGTGCTCATCGACGTAATTCTGCGGGCCCGTGAGCGCCTCCACACCGGCTATCTGGACCGCGCCGAATATGCCGGAGTCTATGTTGGACTTTACGGTGCTCAGGCCCTTCAGAATGTCCGCATTGCCTACGGCGAAACCTAGCCTCCATCCCGTCATGTTGTAGGTCTTCGAGAGGGAGTGAAATTCTATCCCGACTTCCACGGCTCCTTCCGCCTGGAGGAAGCTCGGGGGCCGATATCCGTCGAAGGCGAGCTCGGTGTACGCCGCATCGTGGCAGACGATGATGCCGTTTTTCCTCGCGAAATCAACGAGCCTTTCGAAGAAATCAATGCCGCAGGTTGCAGCCGTCGGGTTGTTGGGGTAGTTCAGGAATATGAGCTTCGCTTTCGCCGCGGCCCCGGCAGGGATCGCGGCGAGGTCCGGTATGAAGCCGTTCTTCTCCAGGAGGGGGATTCTGAACGGCTCACCCCCCGCGAATATCGTCCCGCCGTTGTAGACGGGATAGGCGGGATCGGGAACCAGAGCCGTGTCTCCCGGGTCGATGAAGGCCAGCGGGATGTGGCCGATGCCTTCCTTCGATCCGATGAGGGGGAGGATCTCCGAGTCCGGGTCCAGCTCCACGCCGAAACGCCTGTCGTACCACGCGGCAATGGCGGCTCTGAGCTCGTCCATCCCGTAGTCGAGGGCGTACTTCTGGTTGGATGGGTCCCGGGCGGCGCGGTAAAGCGCCTCGACGATATTGGGCGGCGTTGGAAGGTCCGGGTCCCCCACGCCGAGGTCGATGATGTCCTTCCCTTCCGCGACGAGGGCGCGCTTGACCCTGTCTATCTCGGCGAATAGGTACGGCGGCAGCCTGTTTAATCTCCGGGCCAGCACAGGTTTCATCTCTTCCTCACAATTCAAAACGTTGCAACAATTATTTCCAGTGCACTCGGTAGCGCATTGATGGATTACGAGAGGCCCAGTACGTCGGCCATGTCGTAGAGGCCCGGTTCCTTACCCACGATGAATTTTGCCGCCAGGAGTGCTCCGCGCGCGAAGGTGTCGCGGCTGTGGGCCCTGTGGGTCACCTCTATCCGTTCGCCGGGAGCGGAAAAGATGACGGTGTGATCGCCGACGATGTCCCCCGCCCTTATCGCGTGAACGGCGATCTGCCTCTTCGGCCTTGGTCCAGTCTCACCGTGTCTGCCGTACACGAGGTCTTTATCTTCGTCCCGGCCCGTAGCTTCGCAGATACGCCGCGCGATGCCGAGGGCCGTGCCGCTCGGGGCGTCCTTCTTCCGGTTATGGTGGGCCTCAACGATCTCTATGTCATAGCCGTCGCCCAGGGCGCGGGCGATCGCAGGCATGACCTTGAAAAGGAGGTTTACACCGAGGCTCATGTTCGGAGCTACGAGTACGGGGATAGTGCCCGAGCATTCCCGTATCTTCTCCATCTCGCCTCGCGTTAACCCCGTCGTTCCTATGACGACCGGTTTTCCATGACGGGCGCACGCGGCGGCGAAGACCGGGGATGCATCGTGGCAAGAGAAATCTATGACAACATCGGTATTATCGAGGCCGGCGTCGATGTCGGACGATAGAGAGACGTCCGCCGTTATCTTCTCGCCGATGTCCCGGTGGTTTAGCCTCTCAATCGCCCCGGCCAGAGCGAAGCCGCCGTCATCCCGTGCGCACGCCCATATTCTCCGGCCCATGTGCCCCATAAAGCCGTAAATAGTGATTCTGATCATTGTTTCCTCGCAGTAGATTCGGCCCGGTTTAATATTTTTGTAGCTTCTCACCCACCCCCTACCCCCGGACAAGGAGAGGGAATATATGAAGCCACACTTTGTGTTTTAACGATGCTTTATCAGGATGAACCAGCTAAATGAGCGAGTAGCCCTTGAGGACCTCCTCCAGCTTTGCCCGGTTGGGTTCCGACATCGGGCAGAGCGGAAGCCTGAACTCCTCCTTTATCTTGCCCATCATGGCCAGGGCGGTTTTCACCGGTATCGGGTTGGTCTCGATGAAGAGCGCCTTGCTTATCGGGTATAGATGATAGTGGAGCTTCCGCGCCTCCTCGACCTTCCCGTTGTTGGCCAGGGAGACCATCTCCGCAACTTCATCCGGCATAATGTTGGCGACGACCGAGACCACACCCACGCCGCCATCGCAGATAACGGGGAACGTCAGGCTGTCGTCGCCGGAAAAGACGGCGATGTCGCAGAGGCTGAGGATGCCTGAGACCTGGTCAAGGGAACCGCTCGCCTCCTTGATGGCCACGATGTTCTCGATCTCCGAGAGTCGCGCCACTGTTTCGGGGGCAATGGAGACCCCTGTCCTGCCGGGGACGTTATAGATGAAGATGGGTATGTCGACCCCGGCGGCGATCTTGTGAAAGTGCCTGTAGAGGCCCTCCTGCGTGGGCTTGTTATAGTAAGGCGTGATCACAAGGGCCGCGTCGGCCCCGCAATTCCTGGCGTGCTTCGCAAGCCGCATCGCTTCCGCCGTGCTGTTCGACCCGCTGCCGGCCAGGACAGGCACCCGCCTGTTCACCTTCTCCACCACGAATTCGACTACCTTGTCGTGCTCCGGGTGGGAGAGGGTCGGCGACTCGCCGGTCGTCCCGCAGGGGAGGATTCCGCTCGTCCCGCCGGCAATCTGAAACTCAATGAGCCCGGCTAGCGTGTCCCAGTCCACCTCCCCGCCAGAGAAAGGCGTGACGATGGCTACGTAAGATCCACAGAGCATATCAACCTCCCGCTCCTTCGGCTTCCTCCTGCGCCTTCTTCGAGAATGCCTTCCAGCACTTTTTGTTGCAGTAGTAGTTCCCGTTTCTGTAATACCAGCTTTTCTTACTGAGCGCTTTGTTGCATTCCTCGCAGTTGGTCGGCTTCTCCTTCTTGTATACGATAACTTTCTCTTCCGTTGCGGTCGCCTTTTCAGGTGGTGGCGCAGCCTCGGCTGCTTCCTTCGCCTCTTCTTTCACCTCCGGCGTTTCCTCCGCGGCTGGCGCAGCTTCGGCTGTTTCCTTTGCCTCTTCTTTCACCTCCGGCGTTTCCTCCGCGGGTGGTGCAGCCTCGGCTGCTTCCTTCGCCTCTTCTTTCACCTCCGGCGCTTCCTCCGCGGCTGGCGCAGCCTCGGCTGCTTCCTTCGCCTCTTCTTTCACCTCCGGCGCTTCCTCCGCGGGTGGTGCTGCTTCGGTGGTTTCCTTCTGTTCCTCTTTCGGCTCTTCTATCATAATCACTGCTCCGTTATTTTAAATACCCTGTCATGCTGCCGCGCATGCTCCTTTACCTTTATACCGATAGAGTCGCCGGCCTTAGCCGTCTCGACGGTTTCGTGCTCTATCTGCATGGATTCCACGACCTGGGTGAAGTCACTGGTGTGGCCCAGTATCCGGATCGTATCGCCTTTTTTAAGTGTCCCCCCCGTTAACTCTATGGCGGCGACCATCGGCTTCCCGAAATAGTGAGCAACCTTTCCTATCTCGACCTCAGCCATCTTTCCCTCCCTGTGGGTGTTCCGGGTTTCCTCGCCCGCGAGCAGAAACTGTTGCTCAAGCGAGCTCCTCCATCATCTTCTCTATCATTGCCCTCAGTGTCAACGCGTTTTGCGCCGCGAAGGCCCGGTGGTCGTTGTTGAAGAAGATGTAGATATCCAGCCCGTCTTTAAGGGCTCGACAGATAAAATCGGCCCAATCGCCTAGTTCCCCGTCGCTGTATTTGCTCCTGTACCAGCTTTTCGCCCCGTGCATACGGATGTAAGCAAAGGGAGCGGTAACACGCCGTTCGCATTTTAGGCGAGGCGCGCTCACTATGCAATAGCAAACGCCGTGCTTTTCGAGAAGCGAAAATGTCTCTTCGCAGATCCACGAGTCGTGCCTGAATTCCACGGCGTGGCGCATGCCGCCGGGAAGGAGGCCGATGAAATTCTCCAGTTTCCGGAGGTCTTTCTCCTGCTTCGGGGGGAGCTGGTAGAGGACGGGTCCCAGCTTTTTCCCCAGCCCCCCTACCCTCTCCGCGAAGACATCCACGCTTTTCCCCTCCACGTTCAGCCTCTTCATGTGGGTGAGATAACGGCTTGCCTTCATTGCGAAGACGAAGTCCCCCGGTGTCTCCTTACCCCATTTCTCTATGGTCGAAGGGGAGGGCATGCGGTAGAAGCTGTAATTTATTTCGACCGCGGAGAAGGTTTTAACGTAGTGGGCGAACCACTTCGACCTTGGAAGATCATCGGGATAGAAGAGCCCTTTCCAGTGGCCGTAGCTCCATCCCGAGGTCCCGACGAACAGCATTCCGGTCATACTTCGTCCCCTGGAAGGATAACGGGAGTGTCGGCCTCGCCGGGCTCGCACACGGAGACGACCGTGATCTCGGGCCTGCAGAGGAACCTGACTGGCCTCAGCGACCATCCCATTCCCCTGCTGACATAGAGGAACGTCCTCCTGACCTTGAAAAGGCCCTGCCGGTAGGCTGTATCGCGGGCGTACCCCGAGAACCGGTAGAGCTGCCGTATGCCGATCTGTCCGCCGTGAGTGTCGCCGGCGAATATGAGGTCGATGCCGGCGAGTGCGGCGGGCTTGGCGGCCGTCGGGGAGTGGGCGATCATGATCTTCGGCATATCTCCGGGGATACCATTTAACATTTTTTCCAGGTCGTACCTGTTCCTGCCGGTATCGACCCCTATCAGGCAGATGGGGTTTCCCGACTTCTTCCAGTCGACCTGTATGGCACGATCCTCCAGGATCGTCAGGCCCGCGGCTTTCCACCGGTCCCGGTGCTGCGGGGTGAAGAGGAACCTCTCATCCTCGCCGTATACGCCGTATTTCCATATCCTGGCCCTGAGCCGCCTCACGACTTCGATGGCGTCGTCGAGGGCCTCGGGCTTTCCGATGATGTCGCCGGTTATCAGAATCACGTCGGGCTCGATGGAGGCCACCCTCCGTATGAGTTCCTCCTCCCGGAAGCCTATCCACCTGATGTGGAGGTCGGAGATCAAGAGTATGCGCAGCCCCCCGAGGTACGGGACGAGCTCCGGGCACCCGATGGCGACGTCCTCTACCGAGGGCCAGTTCGGCTCTATGAGGAATGAGGCCGTGTAGACGGACCATCCGGCCGCCAGGAGGAGCAGCGCGAGAAGTGAGAATACGAGCGCTGTCTTCATTTACGGCGCATGTTTCCTGTGAGCCTTCTGAGGAGTCTCTTCGCCCTGAGGCCGTATCTCACGGCGGGCCGCGAGAGTATATAGTCAAGCTCACCCCTCAGGCGCCCGGCCTGTTGTCTCTGCCTCCCGAGCTCGGCTATCAGCCAGTCTGTGAGGTCGATGCTCAGCCTGCCGAATCTTTCGGCCTTCTCCCCGATGGGTGTGGGCGGCCCCTCTATCAGCCCGGAGAAGTATTCCCATATGCGGTCCGCCTGGATGTCCCAGTCGAACCGCGCGGCGGTCTCCATGCCGTTTTTCACGATTTTTCTCCGGAGGTCGCCGTCGTCCATGAGCCTCATGACACTGTGGGCAAGCGCGTCCGGGTCGCCGGGAGGGACGAGAAGCGCGTTGATCCCATCGCGCGCGTATTCTCTTATGCCCCCGCAGTCGGTCAGCACCGACGGGACGCCCGAGGCCATTGCCTCCAGGCCTATCAGGCCGAAACCGTGGAAGGCGGAGGGGTCGATGACGACGTCCGCGCGGGAGAGGAGGAGGGCCGTCTCCTCCCTCGAAAGGACGCCGTGATGGACGTAAGAGAAATGGACCTTTCCGGGATCCACCCACGCCGGGCCGAAGAGGTACACCTTGACCTTCCTTCTGGCCGAGAGCATCCGGAGAGCATTGAAGAGGTTCTCCCTACCGCGCCTCGGCTCGACCCGGACCATTGCCGCTACGTGGGCGGTTTTTCTTGCCGCCCCGCCGCGCGGATAGAAGAGATTCCTGTCCACGCCCAGGGGTATCATGATGCTTTCATGGCCGTGCTCGGAGAGGAGCTTGTCGTGGAGCCAGGTTGAAATCGTGATCCTGTTATCTATGAGCGGGTAGGTGAGGACCGCCCCTTCCCGGGAACTTCCTTCGAACCATGACTCGTAGTCCTGTATATAGTAAGCGAGGCGGATGTCTTTCTCGTTCATGTAGGCGGAGCCGATCGGGTAAACGGTGTGGTGGGAGGTGGCGACCACCAGCTTTGCCCGCGGCGGCGAGCCCCTGAAAGCCGAGAGGCTATCGTAGACTATCGGCTCGAAGAGCGTCTCCATCTTCAGCGTCGGCGGCGAGAAAGTGGCTACCGAGGCGCGCACCCCCTTGAGGATGAGGCGGTTGACGATTTCGATAATATCGATGACCCCGCCGTATGTGCCCATCTGCATCAGGACGAAGAGGACGTCGAGATCCCCTTCCCCACGCGGGACCGCAGCCGAAAGCTCCATCGTATCCTTATTCCTTAAGTAGCCGAGATCGTCCCGCCTTCCGTATTCGTCCATGTCCTTTCCATATTGTTTCTTCCACCTTGACATGAAGAGCTCCAGGTTCTCCTTCAGGGGCCAGTCGTAACTCCTCCTGGATGCGCCCTCGACGTGGTAAATGTAGGTATCGTCTGCTATCACCGCCGAAAAACCGGCGCTCGCGGCGCGGTACTGGTAGTCGCACTCTTCCGCGTAGCCCATTCCGAAGGCCTCGTCGAAGAGGCCGATCGCGTCGATGAGCTCCTGCGTGACGAGGAGGCAGAAGCCGACCACGGTTACTGCCGGAGGATAATTTTTCAGCGATGACTTCTCGATGAGCTCGTTTACCCGGGTGAAGTCGAGGCCGGGCGGCATCCGTATCGTCAGGGTCTGGGCGCTGTTCGACAGGGGGCTCACCAGGCCGACGTTCGGCCCGCTCCCGGCGGCGCGCGCGAGCTTCGTCAGCCATCCCGGCGTGACTATCGTGTCGCTGTTGAGGAGGACCTTGTATCTGCTCCTCGAGAAAGAGAGGCCCCTGTTCGCGCTTTTAAGATAGCCTATGCTCTTTTTATTGTTGAGTGCGGTAACGCCCTTGAGGGAAGAGATATACTCCGTGGTGACCCTGTCGCTCCCGTCGTTCACAACGATGAGCCGGTAGTCCGTATAGAAGGTGTTTGCGCGCACGCTCTCCACGCACCTCGCCAGGTGGTGGAGACAGTTATGAACGCATATGATGATGTCGCACTCAGCCATCTGATACTCCGCCGATTCCGGCTTTGATCTTCCTGATGAACCAGCGGGGCAGTATCCTCCCCAGTTTATCAAGTACTTTGCCTGCTTTGATGATCCTCTCCTTATCCTCGAGGAGTCCCTCCAGCTCCTCTACACGCCGCCGGAGTAGCTTCGTCTTCTCCACCATCGCAAGCTTCCACTCCATGTCCCAGCGCCCCTCGCCGTCTTCCATGTCGAGCCCGTCCTCCGCCCGCGAGCCGTCCGCTTTCTCATGCCGGAGGCCGTGCATGATGCCTACCAGGTAGTAATAGTCCAGGACGGCGTCGTAGAAGTCGCGCTTGAACTTCGGGTCCGCTATGCGGCGAAGGTTGAGATACTCTCCCAACTCCGGGTGCTTGAGGTAGAATATGGCAGCCGCCCTGCCGGCCCTGAGCTGGCGTTTGATGAACGCGGCCAGATCGGTCGGGTGGTAGTGGTAGGCGACGGCCCTCTCGTTGTATATGGTCCTTATCCCCTTCTTCCATATCCGGTAGCCGAGCTCGATGTCCTCGAAGGCGGCGTCCGGGAAGTCCTCGTCGAAGGCGCCGATATCCTCAACGATGCTTTTATTCATGGATAGGTTCGAGGCGTAGAAGTGGGGATAGCTGACGTTCATCCTCTCGCTTTTGATCCTGGGGTAGTTGAACTGGAGCCTGGTGTTGATGTATCTCATGAAGGGGGTTATCTCGAGGGACGGGTGCCAGTCGATGTGTCCAAGGATGACCGAGCCAGGCCATTCGCCGTGGCCCTCCAGGTGCACGGCGACCAGCTGCGGGGACGCTATCATGTCGTCGCCGGAAAAGAGCAGAAGCGCTCCCCGGGCTTTCTCAATACCGGCGTTTCTCGCCCGCGCCGGACCCCCTGCCTCCCGCCTGATGCAGGTGAGGTCGAAGGGGGAGGAAGTCCTGAATTCCTCGACCATCTTTCCCGTTCCGTCGGTGCTTCCGTCGTCGACCACGATGACCTCGAAAGAGCGTGGCGGGATATCTTGACCGGCGTAACTGGCGAGGACCTTCGAGAGAATATCCCTCCTGTCCCTCGTGGGGATGATGACGCTTATCCTGGGGTATTTGTGCTCCTTCATGCCCGGTGACGCAATTGTAGCTTTCGCCACCACGGTTTTGAAGCTTTTTAACGATTCCGACTTCGATAAATACTGATTAAACCACCTGCCACGAAGGCACAAAGTTCAGAAAAATATTAACACGAAAGCACTTTTCCTTTAACTTATATTTTTTTCCCACGTTAGGCAAAAGAGAATATAAAATATTTATTAAAAAATATCATGGGTGCTCCAAGGGTCGCCGCGAGGTTGTAACAGGTGGTGTAGTGTGGCATAATTTTATGCCTATGAAGGCGCGCGAACACTGGAGCTCCGGCCTCGGCTTCGTCCTGGCCGCGGCGGGTTCCGCAATAGGCCTGGGAAACATCTGGAAGTTCCCCTACATCACCGGCGAGAACGGTGGAGGCGCGTTCGTCCTGATCTACCTCATATGCATCCTCGTCATAGGGATGCCCGTCATGCTCTGCGAGATCACACTCGGCAGGCATACGCAGAGGAATCCTGTCGGCGCCTTCAGGGCCGTCTCGCCCGGCTCGTCTGTCTTCGCTCACCTGATCGGCATCCTCGTCGTGCTGGGCGGGTTGATAATGCTCGTCTTCGGAAGTTGGGGATGGGGGGCGCTCCTCCTCGTGATCGGCGCGCTGATCTTCCGCTTCGGCTGGACGATGGCGGGCGCGATGGGCGTGATGTCGGGCTTCGTAATACTCTCCTTTTACAGCGTGGTCGCCGGCTGGACGATAGGGTACATCTGGAAGGCCCTCGCAGGCTCCCTGAGTTTCAACACGGTCTCCGAGGCCGGGGCGTACTTCAAAGTGTATTCCACGAACCCGTGGTGGGGCATCGGCTGCCACGGCCTCTTCATGATCATGTGCATAATGATAATTTATAAAGGGGTCCGCCGCGGCATAGAGCGCTGGTCCAAGATACTCATGCCCGTTCTGCTCCTCCTGCTCGTAGTTTTGATAGTCAGGGGGCTCACGCTCGAGGGTGCGGTAGAGGGGGTGCGGTTCTACCTCACACCCGACTTCAGCAAGATCGGCGCCAGGTCCGTGCTCATCGCCCTCGGCCACGCCTTCTTCTCGCTCAGCCTGGGGATGGGCGCCATGATCACATACGGAAGCTACGTCTCCCGCGAGGAAAACATATTCCGCTCGACCCTTTTTATATGCATTCTGGACACGGCGATAGCCATCATGGCGGGCCTGGCTATCTTCCCGGCGGTCTTCGCTTTCGGCTTTGAGCCCGGCACGGGCCCGGGTCTCGCGTTCCAGGTCCTGCCGGCCGTTTTTCACCAGATACCGGCGGGGTCCCTGTGGGCGGCCCTGTTTTTCCTGCTGTTGCTTGTCGCGGCGCTCACATCCGGCATAAGCCTGCTTGAGGTCGTGACGGCGTACTTCGTGGACGAGAGGAGATGGAGCAGGCACCGCGCGGCCATGTTCTTCGGTTTCGTCATCTTTCTCATCGGGATCCCGTGTTCGTTGAGCATCCACGGCTGGGAGCGGGTCGAATGGCTCCATGTGCCCCTCGTGAAGGTGTTCCAGGTGTCGCAGGCCTCCTTCTTCGACTTCATGGACGACCTCGCCTCGAACTGGATGCTTCCCCTGGGCGGTCTGCTCATATCGCTCTTCGTTGGTTGGATCTGGGGGACGAAAAAGGCCATCGAGGAGATACGTCACGGATCGCGCAATTTCGCCGACGTCCACCTCGTGGCCCTTCTGGCGGGCCTGAGGGACGACCCCAGCCACAACTCCCCTATACATGTCCTCACGCTCGCCTCGCTCTGGGGCATATTCATCCGTTTCATAAGCCCCGTCGCGGTGACCATCGCCTTCCTCTTCACGGTCGGCTGGCTGAAGCTTTAAGCTGTGGCCGGCCTGATCTTGGGGGTCTTTGGCGTTTTCCGGCCGTTGATCGGCCGAACACGTTTTGCCGCTGCGCCGCCGGCGGCGCACGGAAATCAGGTGCCCGGGGGGGCTATTTTCTTCTTGATGCGGTCTATGTCTTCCGCGTAGAGGGGGGAATGGGGGTTGCGGACGAACGCGTTCTGGTACGCCGTCATCGCGAGGTTATATCTGCCGCGCCTCTCCAGGGCGACGCCCAGGTTGTGGTACGCCGCCGAATCGGCCTGGTTGGTCCGTGCGGCGATCCACCACTTCTTCTCGGCCTCCTCCCAGAGACCCACTCTGGCCAGGTGGACGCCGACCCGCGTCAGCTTGAACTGGCTTAGGCCGTATTCGAGAAGCAGCGTGAGTTCGACCGCGTGGGGCGTGAGGGAGCGGGCGACGCCTTCGGCGATGCCCTTGAGCGCCTCCTCCGGGTCTATTCTCTGGATGATCGCAGACTTCGAGAGCAGTTCCTCCCCGGTCGCGCCGCTGTAAAAGGCGTACGTTGCCTCCAGAGTGCTCCTGTCGCTCGTTAACGGGGGCGGGGCCACCCTGACGCCGATAAGCAGGTCCGCGCCCGCGGCTTTCGCGACCTCCGCGATCTTGCCGGCGTCTTCCGGTGCCGCTCCATCGGGAGCGGTCGTAATTTTGTAGCGCCCTGTTTTTTCAATAGCCGCCGTTATTTCCTTCCCCAGAAAGGAGACGGGCCCGTCTTTGTCATCACCGTGGGAAAGGGGAAGCAGTGCGATTGTCTCGATGTTCGCGGTTTCTATGGAAGGGGGAGCGAGCTCCCGTATGACCACCGGGGCGGTCGTGGGAGCGCAGCCCGCGGCGGTTGCAAGGAGCAAAATGATGGTCGAGCGTCTCACTGTGGCGTTATATTTCTCCAATGCTATTTCTCGAAAAGCTTCCCGATATCCTCTACCTGATCAAACACCTTTTCTTCCACGTATACCCTCCCTTTTTGCTGCATAGCGAGCGCTATGGAATCGCTTGGCCTGGCATCGATCTCGAAAATCTTTTTATATTTCCCGTTCTCGGAATACAGGTATATCCGGGCGAAAAAGGTGTTGTCCCTAAGGTCGTTTATCACGACCTTGTCGAGCTTTACGTTGAACCCCTTCAGGATGCTCCCTATCAGGTCATGGGTGAGCGGCCTGGCCCTCTTTATGTCCCTGGCGAGCATCGATATCGCCATGCCTATTCCGGAGCTCACGTGTATGATGAAAGTCTTCTCTTCGTTCCCGATGAGCAGGGCGCACCCGTGGGGGGTCTGTATGATGGATTTTACGCGGACCTCGATCATTGCCGGATCAATCGGAAGGCGTTGGGTAGGGGGTAAACCCGTCTATCTTCGGCGCCACCCAAATGTGCGGGGGCCTCTGCCCGATCTCCCTCTTTTCCGCTTTCTTCTGGAATTCCAGGGCTTCCTGCTGCTGCTTCAGCATCTCCATGCTCAGCTTGATCTGTTCCTGGGAGTGCTGCCCGATTTGATCTTTCAGCGTGGCTATTTCCTGCTTGAGGTCGGAGTTCTCGGTCTTGAGGGAATCCAACTCCCTCCTGAGATCGGCGATCTCCTTCTCCCGGGATTCACCGGTCTCCGTCTCCATCTCCTGCTTCTCTATCTCGGCGCGCTTCTCCGGTGTTATCCATGCCCCATTGTACATGACGAGGCCTTTAGCCCTCTGCCGTTCCTCGAAGCTCGCTTTCTCGGTTTGCTCTTGCTCTTTTTTCTTGCGCTCCTTCTCCCACTTCACTTTTGTCTTATCGATGGCTTCGGCGGAGGATCTCTGGATCGATTCTATGGCCGATTTTGAGAGAGACATGTTCCCGGCCGGCATCTCTATGTAGATAAACTCGTCCGTCTCGCGCGTGATGATCCCCTCTATCTGGTTGCCGTTCTTCAGGTAGATTGTATCGGCGCGGGCCTGGATCACCACGAGAATCCACGCGCACGCAACGACAAAGCTGATTGCATATTTACGCATAAGCCGCGCTCCCACACATAATCTATACCATCTGCCCTCTTTCAAGTCAAGGCGCCCCCCGGGGCGGGGCGGCAGAAGCTCCCATTTCCGACAGTCAGGTGCCGGGATGAAGCAAAAAGGCCTCTTTATCATGCCTGGGCCTGTGTTAGTTTATATAATGGACCTGTTGTCGCTGTTCGCGGCACCGGGAAGGACCCGGAGAGGCTGACAATTGAGCAAGGCGATCCGGCCGTTTTTTATTATCATTACGGTTACCATAATCGGGGTCCTGCTGCTTGCTGTATATCTCATGGTGGCCGGACCCGGCGGCAACGGGGGCAGGTATGTTATGAGCGAGGAGGATATGCCGGTTACGGGGGAGCTTGAGGCTCGCCTGAGGAGGCACGTTTTCTCTCTGGCGGATGAGATTGGCGAGCGGAACATCTTCGCGCGGGGCAGTCTCCAGAAGGCCGCGTCCTGCATCCGCTCGGCATGGGAGGAAGTGGGATATGACATAAGAGCCCAGAGGTATACTCTGGAGAACACGGAGTGCGAGAACCTCTCCGTGGAGATACCGGGCGGAATAAGCCCCGGCGAGATTGTCCTGGTCGGCGCCCATTATGACACCGTGCTCGGGTCGCCAGGGGCGAACGACAACGGCTCCGCCGTCGCCGCCCTCCTGGAGATAAGCCGCCTGTTCAACAATGAACCGCGGGACAGGACGGTGCGCTTCGTCGCTTTCGTCAACGAGGAGCCGCCCTTCTTCAGAACAGGCTCGATGGGGAGCCGGATCTACGCGCGGGCGTGCAGGGAGAGGGGTGAGGAGATATCAGCCATGGTGTGCCTGGAGACGATTGGCTATTACAGCGATAAGAAGGGTAGCCAGCAATATCCTCTCCCGTTTGGTTTCTTCTATCCGGATAAAGGGAATTTCATAGCCGTAGTCGGCAATCTCAAGTCCAGGCCCTTGGTGAATTCTTTCGTCCGCTTCTTCACGGAGGAGAGCGACTTCCCTATAGAGAGCGTCGTGTCGTTCTCCTGGATTCCGGGGATAGACTGGTCGGACCACGGCTCTTTCTGGGCGCACGGCTATCCCGCAATAATGATCACCGACACCGCCCTCTACAGGTACCCGTATTACCATACGCCTTCGGACACACCCGATAAGCTGGACTATACATCCCTGGCGAGAGTTACCCACGGTATCTATAAAGCTGTGGAGAGGCTGGCGGAGGGAGACGATGCGCGAGAGACGATGGACGACGGACGATGGTCGACGGACGACTGATCGTTTGAAAATTGAATATTGGTTATTGGAAATTCGTTTTTTTAGTAGCCGCCTTCGGCTGTTTTGCCGGTGACGAGCTCGACCGAGTGGCTCGTCCCGATGCGGTCGGCGCCGGCCTCTATGAGCTCGTGGGCGAACTCACTTGTATTGATGCCGCCGCTGGCCTTGATGAGGACCTCGTCCCCGACCACTTCCCGCATGAGCCGCACGTCCTCGACAGTTGCTCCGCCCTCCTCCTTGCCCGTCGATGTCTTGATGAACCTCGCCCCTGCCGTCTTGGCCAGGCAGCAGGCGCAGATCTTCTCGGCCTCCGTCAGGAGGGCGGTCTCGATGATGACCTTGACGGGCTTACCCTCGCACGCCTTAACCACCTGCTGGATGTCCTCCAGGACGAGGATGTAGTGCTTGCTCTTCAGGGCGCTGACGTTTATCACCATGTCTATCTCCTGCGCGCCCCGGTTCGAGATGGCGTCGTGGGCCTCGAAGGCCTTGGCCACGGGCGTCATCTGGCCGTGGGGGAATCCCACGACGGCTATCGGGATGACGTCCGAACCCTTCAGTTTCCCTGCGACGTATTCCACGTCCCCGGAGAAGACGCACACGGAGCGGAAATGGTACTTCTTGGCCTCCTCGCAGACGCGGTCGAAGTCCTCTTTACTGGTGTCGGTTTTGAGAAGCGTGTGGTCGATGATGCGTGCGAGTTCCCTGTCATAATCCTGTTCCTTCAATTTAATCCTCCTTTTGCCAGCGAATTAATATAACCGTGGATTTAGCGGATTATAATGATTATTAGCTTATTTATAGCTTTTCCAGCTTTCTAGCCTGAATTATTCACTGGATATTTAAAATGCCGAAATAAAAAGCGAGATTGCCGCGTCGCTTCGCTCCTCGCAATGACACTACCCCTTGTCATTGCGAGCGTTAGCGAAGCAATCTTACAATAAACAA
>JAVCDC010000035.1 GCA_030765135.1 Candidatus Tritonobacter lacicola
CGCCGCGTCCAGTTCCTCGGCAGGAGAAGGGATGAGTCCTCCAGTGCCGGGCCCCAGCCTCCACGGTCGCCCGCTGCGCCGTCAGGAGAAGCTTACGAAGAGCCCGGCATAGAGGATGACATCCCATTTTAAGGGTTGAACGAGGTAACATGATATGCGTAAGAGAATGACTGGAAGGACGCCCGAGAGGAAGAAGCGAAGGTTTATTCGCGAGAGGAAGTGCAGGTTCTGCGGAGAGAAGATCGATCACGTCGACTATAAGCGGTCCGATATACTCCAGCGGTATATCACCGAGCGCGGTAAGATACTCACGCGCCGGTTTTCCGGAAACTGCGCGAAACACCAGAGGCAGGTTGCCGCGGCAGTGAAGAGGGCCCGCTTTCTCGCCCTGCTTCCCTACATCAAGGAGTGAGCGCGATGAAGCTAATCCTGCTTGAGAAGGTCCAGAGCCTGGGGGACGAGGGGAACATCGTCGAAGTCGCGGACGGCTACGCCAGGAACTATCTTCTCCCCCGGAAGAAGGCCGTCCCGGTGACGGACTCCAACATGACCGTAATTGAGAGGCTAAAGAAGCGCCGCGAACAGATGATGAAGGATGAGGTCCAGCAGGTCAGGGAGCTTGCGGAAAAGATAGAGCATATCTCCTGCACGATCCCCGTCCAGGCCGGCGAGGACGACAGGCTTTACGGTTCCGTCACATCCGCGGACATCGCCGCCGCCCTGCAGCAGGAGGACATCGAGGTAGATAAGAGAAAGATAGTTCTCGAGGAGCCTATCAAGAAGCTCGGTATATACACCGTGGACATCCACATCTACCCGGAAGTGAGTGCCAGGCTCAAGGTCTGGGTAGTCAAGGAGTAGGACTCATTTCATGAAAGATGATCGATTTAAGGGCGATCGACTCCCACCTCATAATACACAAGCTGAGATTTCTGTTCTGGGATCGATGCTTTTAGACAACGACGCTATCGTAATGGCGATAGAACTTAGAATAATCGCCGAGAGTTTCTATAAGCCGTATCACCGCATTATATTTAGGGCAATACTTGATCTATACGAGAGAAATGAGGCTGTAGATATTGTAACTCTCACGAACAGGCTCAGGGACATGGACCAGCTCGAGGCGGTCGGGGGGCCCGTGTACATAACCGAACTGATAAACACTGTCCCCAGTGCAGCTAACATTGAGCATTATGCTCGTATCGTTAATGATAAAGCTATCCTAAGGAGCCTTATTTCTACGGCAGGCAACATTATTGCCAATAGCTATGAAGATCCGGATGCTGTGGCAGATCTGCTGGATAGGGCCGAACAGATGGTTTTCGATATCTCCCAGAGGAAAGTCGAGGGGGGGTTCCAGCGTGTAGGTGATGGCCTTATCAAGAACGCTATAGAAACTGCTGAGATGATTTATCAGCAGGGGGGTCTTCTATCAGGTATATCTAGCGGATTCAAAGACCTCGATAATATGACATCGGGGTTCCAACCTTCAGACCTGATTATCCTCGCAGCTCGCCCCTCGATGGGAAAGACCGCTATTGCCCTTAATATTGCTGAACATTTAGGAGTAGAAGAAAAAATTCCAGTGGGTATCTTCAGCCTGGAGATGAGTAAGCAGGCCCTGGTTATGAGGTTGCTCTGCTCACACGCCCGGGTCAGTTCCCACCGCGTAAGGATGGGGTTCATCAGCGAGAAGTACGATTTCCCCAGGCTCGTCAGCTCTGCGGGGAAGCTGGCGCAGGCACCTATTTATATAGATGATACCGCCGGGCTCTCGGCTATGGAGATGAGGGCGAAGGCTCGAAGGCTTGTTTCCAAAGAGAAAGTACGATTTATTATACTTGATTACCTACAGCTTATGAGGCCTGCTGGAATACGGAGATTACAAAATAGAGAGCAGGAAGTTGCCGAGATGTCACGCTCGATAAAGGCGCTGGCCCGCGAGCTTAATATACCAATAATGATTTTGTCGCAGCTAAATCGCTCGCCCGAGGCGCGCGCGGATCACAAGCCCCAGATCTCCGACCTGAGGGAGTCCGGGTCGCTGGAGCAGGACGCGGATCTGGTTCTCCTGCTCTTCCGGGAGGAGGTGTACGACCGGGATGACCAGGATCTCAAGGGCAGGGCTGACCTGAAAATAGGCAAGCAGCGGAACGGCCCCATAGGCACGATCAAACTCTCATTCATAGAGGAGTACACAAAATTTGAGAGCGCTGCCGCAAGGGAGGAGCAAGAGAGCTTCGAGGAGGAAGCGGCACCGTTTTAGGCTGTTATAAGCGATTATGCTCTTGTTGGTAAAATGCGACAGTAATGCAACTTACGCGGCATAAGACATTAAGTCCTTTTAAAAAAATCTCAATTCCTTACCTGCTAGTGCCTTGCGGTGGCAGGGAGGCGATACGAATCAGAAACCTGAAGGTCAAGTTCTTTAAACGGAGTTTAGGATTTTGGCTATTTGATTTTAGTTATTGTTTGGGATTTCGAGCTTCGAAATTGAGATTTTCCCTTCCGTTAGTCACTTTTGTTTTTCTTCTTACGGTTTGCTCCCTGTTTTTACCCGTCTCCACGCTCGCAGTGGGCGAGGAGGGCAAGGATATCAAGTCCGTCGCCATCGTGGGGAACAGGACGGTGAGCGAGGTGATGATGCTCAACAGCATCGAGACGAGGGAGGGCCGGTCGTTCTCTTCCGGGACGGTGGCGGAGGACGTCAAAAGGCTTTACGGGCTGGGCTTCTTCACCGACATAAGGGTGGACGTGGAGCCCGAGGGGGACGGCGTCAAGGTGGCCTTTCACGTCGTGGAAGAGCCGCTGATAAAGGAGATAGTTTTCACGGGCAACAAGGCCTTCAATGATGCGAAGCTGAAGCGGAAAATGAAATCGACACCCGGGGAGGCGCTGAGCAGGAAGCTTGTGAAGGAGGACGCCGACACGATCACGGCGATGTACCGCGAAGGCGGCTTTCCTCTGGCCCGGGTGAGTTACGGGATAGATGAGGACGGCGATGCCGGGCAGGCGGTTATCGATATCGATATCGACAAGGGGCCCAGGGTTCGCATCAAGAAGATCGCCTTCGAGGGGAACGAGTCATACAAGAACAAGCAGCTTCTCAAGCTTATGGCCACGAAGAAGGCCGCCCCGGGGCCGCTGAACAAATGGCCATGCACCTACTTGTTCCCTTCCGGCGTGCTTGATGAGGGGGTTCTCAAGGCAGACCTCGACAGGATAAGGGCCTTCTATATCTCGGAAGGCCACATCGATATGGAGGTAAAGGACGTCCGGCGCGAGTACGACCGGAAGGGAACGGGGATGACCCTGAATGTCGTCCTGGACGAGGGCGGGCTTTACGACGTCGGGAAGGTGGAGATCGTCGGTAACGAGACGATACCGACCGACAAGCTGCAGCGGGACGTGCTGCTTCGCGAGGGCATCGTCTACAGTCCGCGAATGGTCGGCGAGGATATCGCGGCCATCAAGAGCCGCTATTTCGACAAGGGGTACGCTGAAGTGGTCGTCGTTCCAGGGAAGACCTACAACGAGAAAACGGGGGCCATGGACGTTACATACAGGATAACCGAGAACGAGCAGCTTTTCATCGGGAAGATCAACGTGGCCGGAAATATCTATACGAAGGACAAGGTCATCAGGAGGGAGCTCCTCATCCGCCCTGACGACCGCTTCGATATGCTCAGGGCGGAGACGAGCCGCCAGCGGCTCCTCAACACGGGCTATTTCCAGTCCGTGGAGGTGGAGGCCGGGAAGGGAAAGTCGCCGGAGTACAGGGACCTGGTTTACACCGTCCAGGAGAGGATGACGGGGAACATCAGTTTCGGTGCCGGCTTCTCGTCCACAGACGGTCTCGTCGGCTTCGCGGAAGTGGCGCAGTCCAACTTCAGCCTGTGGAATTTCCCGACCTTCGCGGGCGGAGGGCAGAAAGTCAGGCTCCGCGCGGATATCGGGTTTGAGAGGGCGGACGTGGTGTTCAACTTCACGGAGCCCTACCTATTCGACAGGCAGCTCTCCGCGGGTTTCGACGTGTGGGTGCGGCAGGCTGACTTCCTGAGCGACGACTACAACGAGAGCCGGATGGGGGCCGACGTCAGGGTCGGGAAGGCCCTGGGGGGGTTCGTCAGGCTCGACGTTATCCTGAAGGTCGAGAACATCGATGTGGATGTGGACCACAGCGCATCACAGGAGCTCAAGTCCCAGGACGGCGACAGCAATGTGGCAAGCGTGATCTTCCAGATCACGCGCGACACGCGCGACGCTTTTATCTATCCATCGAGGGGTGCAAAGACTACGCTGAACCTTGAGGTCGGCGCCATCAGCGGGGAAGGTGACTCGAACTTCCTCAGGATAGAGGGAAAGAGGGCCCAGTACTTCGAGCTGTTTCCGAAGAGGTTGCCGGGTCACGTGCTCCGCCTGGCGCTTCAGGCCGGCGTCGTGGGGGATGGCTTTTCGTCCGGCAAAGACAAGGACAGCGATATCCCGATATTCGAGCGGTTCTTCCTCGGCGGCATAGACTCCATCAGGGGGTTCGAGTTCAGGGATGTCGGGCCGAGGGACGTCAATGACACGCCGATAGGCGGCGACTCGATGTTCGCGGGCAGCGTCGAGTACATGTTCCCGGTATTCAAGAGGATCAAGGGGTCGTTCTTCGTGGACTTCGGCAACGTCTGGGAGGACACGGGCTTCGGCAGCGATATAGTCCTATCGGCCGGTATCGGGGCCCACCTGACGCTCCCCGTCGGGCCCATCCGCGTCTACTACGGCATCCCGCTCATTAAAGACGATTTCACAGAGGACGAGGACGGGGCCTTCAATTTCAACATCGGAACGGAATTCTAGCCTACCGGTTTAAGGGGTTACTTATTATGAAAAATCTGTTTTTTATTATTGCATCGGCCGCGTTTTTTTCATGCCTTTCGGGTGTCCAAGCGGCCGGAAAGATTAAGATGGGCTACGTTAATATCGACAGCGTGTTCGAGCAGTATGAGAAAACCAGGGCCGCATCCGAGAAGATGGAGAGCGAGAGAAAACAGAGGCTTGAGAAGAGAAGGGAGATGGTGGAGGAGATAAACAGGCTCAAGGACGCGGCAGACCTCCTGAGCGAGCAGGCCAAAAAGGAGAAACAGAAAGTAATAGACGGGAAGGTCAAAGACCTCTACCAGTACGAGGAGGAGACCAAGAGGAAGAACATGCGCGAGAGCCGGAGGCTCCGGGAAGAAATCATGGACGAGGTCCAGGAGGTCCTGAAGCTCAAGGGCGATAAGGACGGCTATGATTTCATATTCATATACACAGAGGAAGAGCTGGGCTACCGCTCGAAAAAATACGATATCACCGGAGCGATAGTGGATATGCTGAACGAGAGGTTCAGGAAGGAGTCCGGTCGCTGATGGAGCGGCAGAGGACCATAGCCGGCGAGGCACGCTACTTCGGCATCGGGGTCCACACCGGCAGTAAAACGGCAATCACCTTCAAGCCGGCGCCACCGGATACCGGGATAAGGTTCGTCAGGGTCGATCTCCCGGGCAGGCCTTCCATCGCCGCGGACATAGAGCACGTGGTCGGCGTCGAGAGGGGAACGGTCCTCGGCGTGGACGACGTGCGTGTCCATACGGTAGAGCACGTGCTGGCCGCGCTCTGCGGCCTGGGCATCGACAACCTGTTCGTTGAGGTTGACGCAAACGAACCCCCCGTCGGAGACGGGTCGGCGGTCCCCTTTGTGAGGATGATAAGGTCCGCCGGGATCGTCGAGCAGGACGCCCCCCGGGCATTTATCGAGCTTTCCGCTCCGGTCCGTACCGAGAAGAACGGGGCGACTATAACGGTGATACCCGGCGGCGAGTTCAGGATTTCCTGCACGTATTCGTTCCCCTCCGAGGGGTTTCACGACCAGTTTCTCTCCCTTACCATCGATGAGGAAACGTTCGAGAGAGAGATAGCCCCGTGCCGCACCTTCTGTTTTTACCACGAGGTTGAGGAGCTGATGAACAGGGGGTTGATAAAGGGGGGGAGTCTCGACAGCGCCGTCGTGATCGGCGACGGGGCGATATTCAGCAAGGAGCGGCTCAGGTTCCGGGACGAGTTCGTGCGCCACAAGATACTGGACCTGCTGGGCGACCTCTATCTTCTGGGTATGAGGATCAGGGGCCACGTCATAGCCGTAAGGTCGGGCCACGAGCTCAACGTCAGGCTCGTGAATCAACTCGCAGGCCTTAGGAAAAAGACGCGAGCAAAAGGGGAGATCAAACTACCGGAGGGATCAAAAGTGGATATTAACGATATAAAAAAGATACTGCCGCACAGGTACCCTTTCCTTCTCGTCGACAGGATCGTCGAGATGAAGAAGTACACGAGGATCGTGGGAATCAAGAACGTGACGGTAAACGAGCCCTTTTTCATGGGGCATTTCCCCGAGAGGCCCGTGATGCCGGGGGTCCTTATCATCGAGGCCATGGCGCAGACTGCCGGCGTGCTCACGCTTCAGAGACCCGATACGAAGGGCAAGCTCGCATACTTCATGGCCATTGACAGGGCGAAGTTCAGGCGCGCGGTGGTGCCGGGCGACCAGCTCAGAATTGAGATCGAGGTTCTCAGGTTCGGAACCAGGGTGGGGAAGGTCAAGGGAACGGCGACGGTCGATGGCGAGGTGGCGGCCCAGGCCGAGTTGACGTTCGCGTTCATTCAGGCCGGCTCGCTGTGAGCTAATTTATTAAAATGGATATACACGAGACAGCGATCGTTCATCCGAAGGCCCGTATAGACAAGGGCGTGAAGATCGGGCCCTACTCGATCATAGGGGAGTACGTGAAGATCGGGAGGGGGACCGTGGTCGGCCCCCATGTCGTAATTAAAGGCTGGACGACGATCGGCGGGGACAACCGGATATTCCAGTTCGCGTCTATAGGGGAGATAAACCAGGACCTGAAGTACCGGGGGGAGGAGACACATCTCGAGATAGGCGAAAGGAACACCATCCGGGAATACGTTACCATGCAGATCGGGACGGAGGCGGGCGGGGGCCTGACGAAGGTGGGGGACGACAACCTCTTCATGAATTATTCGCACGTGGCCCATGACTGTATCATCGGCAACGGCTGTATCATGGCCAACGTGGCGACGCTGGGCGGGCACATAACCATAGACGACGGCGCCATTATCGGGGGAATGGTGGGGATCCACCAGTTTTGCCGCGTGGGGAGGCTGGCTATAATCGGGGGGTGCTCCAAGGTGACGCAGGATATCCCCCCATTCATGATGGCGGACGGCCCCCGCGCGGTTGTGAGGGGGGTGAACCTCGTCGGCCTCAAGCGGAGAGACTTCAGCGAGAAGGTCATAAACGGCCTCAAGCGGGCATACAGGATTCTCTACCGCTCCGGCCTGAACGTGAGCCAGGCTGTGGAAAAGATGGAGGCCGAGCCGGAGCGGATCCCGGAGGTGGTGGAGCTCGCGGAGTTTATCAAAGGCTCGGAGAGGGGAATCGCTAAATAAAAATTTTGGGTATGCACCCAAAATTTTTATGTTTCTGGTTTGTGTATTTGATTTTTTTATTTAGTTTCAATTTATTCTTATGAACTCTTACGGGTATTATTCATTGCACAGACGATTAAAATGCGGGTTATAACGGCATGGACAAGCTTGGCTTAATAGCCGGTGGAGGGAGGTTCCCCGCGCTCCTGGCGGACAGCGCCCGGAAGTGCGGCGTGAAGGAGATAGTGAGCATAGGCTTTCCCGGCCAGACCTCCCCGGACATCGGCGAGCACGTCGACCGGCTGTTCTGGCTGCAGATAGGCCAGCTGGGGAAGATCATAAAGACCCTGAAGCGCGAGGGCGTGAAGGAGGTTGTCTTTGCCGGCTCCATCTCGCCGAACCTCGTCGTACGCAAGCTCAAGCTGGACCTGAGGATGATCGCCCTGGCGGCAAGGGTGAAGGACAGGACGGCCGAGACGGTGCTCAAGGCTATCGGGGGGGAGTTCGCCAAGGACGGACTTGAGATGATAGACCCGACTTCGTTTTTAACTCCTCTCCTTCCTGGGCCCGGCGTCCTCTCGAAGCGGAAGCCTAAAGGCAGGGAGGCGAAGGACATAGAGTTCGGCTGGAAAATCGCGAAGAAGCTGGCCGTTATGGGCGTCGGTCAGACGGTCATTGTGAAGGACAGGTCCATTGTCGCTGTGGAGGCGATGGAGGGGACCAACAGTGCCATAGCAAGGGGGGGTGAAGTCGGGGGCATCGGCACGGTCGTTGTCAAGGTGGCGAAGCCGGGCCACGACATGCGGTTCGACGTGCCGGTGATCGGTCCCGGGACGATCCGGGCGCTGGCCGAGAGCGGCGCGGGCGCGATGGCCGTGGAGGCCGGAAAGACCCTTTTCCTGGACAGGGAGGAGGCGCTGGAGGAGGCGAATGAGCGCGGTATAGCTATCGTCGCCAGGAGATAAAACCGTGTAACGTTTAACGTGGAACGTGTCATGTATTATAAACGGATTTTTTTCGTTTTTTACGTTACACGTGGTACATTCAACAAGTAGTTTTGCTGCTATCTACTCGTCCATTATTTGAAAGAGAGTGTTTGATATGACAAAAAAGTTAAGGGCAGCGGTTATCGGCGTGGGGCACCTGGGGAAGGAGCACGCAAGGATATACGCCGGGTGTGAGGAAGTCGACCTCGTTGCGGTTGTCGATACGAACGAAGACCTGGCAGGGATGATAGCCGGGCTTTACGGCGCTAAGCCGTTCGGCGCCGCGGGCGATATTGACGGGGATATTGACATCGCCAGCGTAGCCGTCCCCACTGACAGGCACTTCGAGGTGAGCAGGGTGCTCCTGGAGAGGGGGGTCAACCTCCTTATCGAGAAGCCGATAACCGGGGCGGTGGAGGAGGCCAACGAGCTTTTAGATCTGGCCCGGAGCAACGGCGTTATCATCCAGGTGGGGCACATCGAGAGGTTCAACCCCGCCTTCCTCGCCCTGAGGGAGATTCTCACCGAGCCGAGATTCATCGAGGTCCACCGCCTGGCGCGCTACACCCCGAGGGGGACGGAGGTGGGGGTTGTACTCGACCTCATGATACACGATATAGACGTTGTGCTCAGCCTGGTGCATTCGCCCGTGAAAGAGGTGAAGGGAGTGGGCGTCGACATACTCAGCGCGCACGAGGATATAGCCAACGCCCGTGTCGAGTTCGAGAACGGGTGCATCGCTAACCTGACGGCGAGCAAGGTGAGCGAAAAGAAGCTGAGAAAGATACGCATATTCCAGCGGGACACCTACATCTCCCTGGACTACGGCAAACAGCAGGGCCTCATATACAGAAAGGTCGGGGGAGCGATAAGGAGAAGCAAGGTCCCGGTCGAACCGGGCGAGCCCCTCAAGCTCGAGATAGATTCTTTCGTGGGGTGTGTGCGGACGGAGGCGAGACCAGTCGTTCCGGGGGAACACGGCAGGAACGCCCTGTCGATCGCCATGGAGATAACGGCGCAGATAAGGAACCAGCCGGAGTACAGGACATAAAATCGTTAAACGTGAGACGTGTAATGTTTAACGTGTTACGTGAAAAAAATCAACCCGGTCATATGCAAAATACGTTACACGTCACACGTTACACTTCACACGATGGTTATTGACCGTCCTTACGTCCTCCTGTCCTCCATAACCGTTTTTTCCTGTTAGAGCTATGAGTATAAAACTTTTCATCGTTGCGGGCGAGAGCTCCGGCGACCGGCACGGGGCACGCCTGGTGGCGGAGCTGAGGAGGTGCGGCGATTACGAGATTCGCGGAGTCGGGGGCCCCATGATGAAGGAGCAGGGGGTTGAGCTTCTTGCCGACATTACAGCTATAGCGGTTATAGGCTCCGTTGAGGTCCTGAGGAACTACCGGCGGTACAGGAGGGTCTTCGACTCCGTCCTGGACTTCCTGGAACGCGAGAGACCAGCCGCCGTTATCCTCATCGATTTTCCCGGCTTCAACATAAGGCTGGCAAAACAGGTTAAGAAGCGGGGTCTGCCGGTAAAGGTGATATACTATATCTCGCCGCAGGTGTGGGCCTGGGGCGGACGCAGGAAGAAGACGATCGCCGGGAACGTTGACAAGATGATCGTTATCCTGCCTTTCGAGGTGGATGTTTATCGGGGCACGGGGCTCGACGTCGAGTTCGTGGGCCATCCACTCATGGACTCAACCGCATGCCCGAGAGGGGATTTGAGGAAAACACTTGGCGTCGGCGATGGTCTCATTATAGGCCTTCTTCCGGGCAGCCGCGGGAACGAGGTTGAAAAGCTACTGCCGGTTATGCTGGGGTCCGCGCGTCTGATAGGGGAGAAGATCGGGCCTGTTCATTACGTTCTTCCCGCGAGGTTGAGCCTGGATGCCGGAACGGCGGAGCGCCTTCTCTCGTCGGGACCGGTTGCTCCTTTACGGGCGGATGCTCACATGATAATGGACGGCAGCGACCTGGTGATCGTGGCCTCGGGAACGGCGACGCTTGAGTGCGCCATTTTTGAGACGCCCATGGTGATAATATACAAGGTATCCTTGGTAACCGCGTTCCTTGCGAGGCTTTTAATAATGATACCCTATATCGGCCTGGTGAATATAGTTGCTGGAAGGAGAATCGTGCCGGAGCTCCTCCAGTTCAGGGCGCTGCCGCGCCTCATAGCTGAAGAGGTCGTCTCAATTCTCGAGGACAGGCAGCGGTACGGCAGGATGAAGGCCGAACTGGCCGGCGTGAGGGAAGCACTCGGAGAACCCGGGGCTTCCCTCAGGGCCGCCAAGATAATAACCGGCCTCGTGGAATCCTGATATAAGGCGCGAACAGAAACAAGTATTTTAAAAATTAGTGGTAATCTATTTGATTTGCGGGTAATTATCTTTTCCTTGAGGGAATGAAGTGAGCAAGCTTTCCAGAGTAGACCGCAGCGGGGACCCGAAGCAGTTCTTCAGGTTCCTGAAAACTGTCCTGCCTTATAAGAGGCTGCTCCTCGCGGCCGTTTTCTGCATGCTGGTCTACACCGTCTTTCAGAACTTCGGCCTTCTCACGCTTGTCCCGTTTCTCGACCGGGTCTGCGTGGGAAACCCGATAGAGCTCACCACGTCCCTCAACGTGCCGTTCCGTGACCACGTCGACGGCCTCATCGAGTACCTCAACTCGGTCAAGCGCTACCCCAACCTCCTCAACATCCTGATCATCTTCATCGGGGTCTCCTTCTTCTTTAAAACAATCGCCGATTACTTCCAGCAGTACCTCTGGGAGCGCATAGGGCAGGGCGTGGTCAGGGACATGCGCCAGAGGATATACAATCATTTCCACGACCTCTCGATGGAATTCTTCTCCAAGACGAGAACGGGAGAGATGGCCACGCGCATCACTTACGACACCTCCATGATCATGGAAGCCATTTCCCGCCGTTTCGCCAACTCTATCCTGTCCATGCTCCAGATTCCCGTCTCTCTATATATCATGATCACCATCGACCCGGCCGCGACGTTCATGTGCCTGGTTATAGTCCCTATAGTGATGGTGCCGATAATCCTTGTCGGGAAGAAAGTGCGGAAGCTTGCCAGGAAGGCGCAGGAGAGGATCGCGGATATCACCTCGGTCATATTCGAGACACTGACCGGGATGAGGATCGTCAAGGCGTTCTCGATGGAGGATTACGAGCGGAAGAAGTTCCTGAACAAGAACAACAGGATATTCAATATCTTGGTCAAGACCGCCCAGAAGGTGTCTTTCATCGGGCCGATGACGGAGTATATCACGGTGGTCATCTCCGCCGTGGTGGTGTACTACCTGGTAAGGAAGGTGATCAAGGGCGACCTGACGTTCGGTACGCTCGGGCTCTTCCTCGTCGCGCTCGGGGCGATTGTGAAACCCCTGCGCAACCTCCCCAAGCTCGCTGTGGCATACTACAGGACGATGGCCGCCGCGACCAGGATATACGAGCTCCTCGACACCGAGAGTACGATAACCGAGGTCCCCGGCGCGATCGAGCTGGAGCCGGTGCGGGAGAGAATAGAGTTTCGCAACGTTTCGTTCAGCTATGACAACAACGAGGGTTCCGTCCTCGGTAATATCAACCTAGAGGTTGAACACGGAGAGATAATCGCCATAGTGGGTCCGAGCGGCGTGGGCAAGACCAGCCTCGTCAACCTCATACCGCGCTTTTACGACGTCAGCGAAGGGGCCATTCTCATAGATGGTGTCGATATCAGGGACGTCATGTTTAGCTCGCTTCGGGGGCAGATCGGCCTTGTTACACAGGAGACGATACTCTTTAACGACACCATCGGGAACAACATCGCCTACGGGAGAATGGATGCCGGCACGAAGGATATCGTGAAGGCTGCCAGGACGGCCAACGCCCACGATTTCATCATGGAGATGGAGAAGGGATACGATACCGATGTGGGGGAGCAGGGGCAGCTACTGAGCGGGGGGCAGCGCCAGAGGCTGGCCATAGCGCGGGCGCTCCTGAAGGACCCGGACATCCTCATACTGGACGAGGCCACGAGCGCCCTTGACACCGAGTCGGAGATACTCGTGAAGGAGGCGCTGGAGAGGCTGATGGAGAAGAGGACGGTCTTCGTGATCGCCCACCGCCTTTCAACCATCCAGCATGCCGACAAGATCATCGTCCTCGACGGTGGCAGCATCGTCCAGTCGGGGAGCCACGCCGAGCTTATAAAAGAGGATGGCGTCTACAAGAAGCTCTACGAGATGCAATTCCAAGTATAATCATCAAGGCATTTATCTATTAATTTCACTTCGTTGGCCAAGGAATTGGGTTTGAGCCCCCTTGAAAAAAGCAAATATCAAAAATCAAAAACACATCTTAAAAAATACGCAAATTAACTCCTTGGTTTGGTCATTACCTTTTTTTCTCCTGTTGGACGTTTAGTCTTTTCATTTTTATATCTTTGGTTTGTGTATTTGATTTTTGATCTTTTATTTTTGATTTTCGAATTGATTTATTCAGTATTACAAAAACGCTCCAAACTACTCTTTCCAGGGTGTTGCCGATTAAAAATCAGATTATAAACATAATTATTCGTCTGATTGGTCGCCCGCTCATCTACCTGTGGTGCCGTACTCTCAGGGTGAGGTGGATAAAGAAGGATTTGGTCAGCGGCCTGCGGGAGCGTTACGGCAGCGTTATATTTGCCTTCTGGCATAACCGTTTATTCTTCATGGCGTTCGCGTACCGCCAGATACAGGATGGGCACAACGTGGTCGTGATGGTAAGCAGGAGCAAGGACGGCGAGTATGTCCATACTCTCCTGGACAGCTTCGGCTACGAGACGGTGAGAGGCTCCACGAGCAGGGGGGGCAAGGAGGCGGCCGGGAGGTTTGCCCGGCTTGTGAGTTCAGGCTATGACGGCTGCATCGCGCCCGACGGCCCCCGCGGGCCGCGCTACAAAGCCCAGCCCGGCACGATCATGCTTGCCCGGCTCACGGGAAGGCCTATTCTCCCCCTGACCTTTCTAACGAAACGCCATATCCAGCTGAAGAGCTGGGACGGCTTCTACGTCCCACTGCCCTTCAGCAGGGGCGTCCTGATATTCGGCGAACCGGTTATCGTGAAGAAAGAGGACGACGAGGAGCAGAGGCGCCGGAAGATGTGCGAGCTCGAGGAGAAGCTTCTTGCCTTGAACAGGGAAGCTGAGGAGCTGTTGTACGGTAAAAACCTTAGTGCAAAGTGAAGATGTCATACGCTTTGGGATTGCAGAAATGCCATGGATATCTCCGGGGTAAATTACTATTGTTCAGGAGGGGCCTTCTGCTATAATACCCCATCCAAAACAAGGAAGAGAGGAATATGCCTGATATAACGATAAAGGAATTACTGGAGGCCGGGATTCACTTCGGTCATCAGACCAAGCGGTGGAACCCGAAGATGAAAGATTATATCTTCGGCGAGCGCAACGGTATTTATATCATCGACTTACAGAAAACGCTCCGCGAGGCCCGGCGCGCGTTACGGTTCGTAGCGGCGGTCGCCGCGAAAGGCGGGGCCGTTATGTTTGTCGGGACAAAGAGGCAGGCGAAGGACGTGATCAAGGAGGCTGCCGGGTCGTGCGGGATGCCGTACGTTAACGAGCGGTGGCTGGGCGGTACGCTCACAAACATGCGGACAATTACAAAGAGCCTGAACAAGCTCAGGGAGTTGGAGGAGAAGGAGGAGTCAGGCGCGATCGACAGCCTCTCCAAGAAGGAAGCGGCAAGGGTGAGGCGGGTGAAGGCCAAGCTGGAGAGAAACCTGAGCGGCCTCAAGGGCATGGAGGAGATTCCGGCGGCTATCTTTATTGTCGATACGAGGAAAGAGCACATAGCGCTCACGGAAGCGAAGAAGCTCGGTATTCCGACCGTTGCCATGGTCGATACGAACGGCGATCCCTACGAAATTGAATACCCCATTCCATCGAACGATGATGCGATCAAGTCCATACGGCTTATGGCGGCGAAAATCGCGGAGGGCGTGAACGAGGGTAAGGCCTCTGTGGCCGTCCCGGCGGTGGACGTGAAGCAGGAGGAAGCGGCGGGGGAAGAGGCGCCCGCTGAGGCCGATGCCGAGCCCGCGGTGCCGGAGGAAGTGTCTCCCGATGAGGCTTCGCCGCCGGCTGGTGAGGAAAAAGGGGAATGACATGGGCATAACGGCCGCTCAGGTAAAGGAGCTGAGGGATAAGACGAACGCCGGTTTCATGGATTGCAAGACCGCGCTCAAGGAGTCCGGCGGCGATATTCAGCAGGCAGTGGATATTCTCAGGAAGAAGGGCATGGCGATAGCCGAAAAGAAGGCCGGCCGCCGGGCCACGGAAGGAGTGGTTGCCTCCTGTATCGGGGAGGGCGGAACCGCCGGCGTTCTCATCGAGGTGAATTGCGAGACGGATTTCGTGGCCCGCAACAGCCATTTCAAGGAGCTCGCCGAAAGGCTGGCGGGAGCCATAGTTGCCGCCGGAAAGCCGGCGGAGAGAGCCGAGGACCTCCCTCCCGGCTGCAGGGAATGGATAACCGAGGGAGTGGCGAAGCTGGGCGAGAACATCGTGTTCAGGCGCAGCGTGAAGTTCGAGCTGGATGGCCCGGGCCTTATTGCCAGCTACATTCATCTCGGGAGCAGGGTCGGCGTCCTGGTCGAGGTGGGATGCGGGAGCGATGAGGCTTCCGGGAGCGAGGTTTTCAAAGAGCTCGTGAAGGACATTACCCTGCAGATCGCGTCGGCCAGCCCGGTCTATATCACGAGGGAGCAGGTTCCTCCGGATGTCATCGAGAAAGAGAGAGAGATCTACAAGTCGCAGATGGAAGGCAAGCCCGAACACGTTATCGAAAAGATCATAGAGGGGAAGCTGGGCAAGTTTTACCGGGAAGTGTGCCTGCTGGACCAGATCTTCATTCGCCCGCCCTCCGATAAGACGGTGGCCGGGCTGATCGAGACGAAGGAGAAGGA
Source organism: Candidatus Tritonobacter lacicola (assembly GCA_030765135.1). Lineage (GTDB taxonomy): Bacteria > Auribacterota > Tritonobacteria > Tritonobacterales > Tritonobacteraceae > Tritonobacter > Tritonobacter lacicola. The sequence continues at coordinate 15,439 of JAVCDC010000035.1, forward strand.
AATCGCCCGGCCCATAGAGGTGCGTCGGTTCGCCCGCTTCCAGGTGGGCGAGGAATTATAAATCGCCGTCCCGTTGCCGGCTACTTGGCCTTTTGATGGGAGCGAAAAAACCCATATATAAAAGAGTCGTGGTGAAGCTGTCCGGCGAGGCGCTTCAGGGCGGCCGCGGTCACGGCCTCGACCCTGCATTGTCCGGCTATATTGCCGGCGAGATCAAGGAAATCCAGCAACTGGGCATACAGGTCTCCATAGTCATCGGCGGCGGCAATATTATCAGGGGGCTCCAGGCCCATGCCGGGGAAATGGAGAGGACGGTCGCCGACTACATGGGAATGCTCGGCACGGTTATTAACGGCCTTGCCCTTCAGGACGCCCTGGAGCGGGCGGGCGTCCGGGCGCGTGTGATGAGCGCCATAGTGATCGGTGTGGTGGTGGAGCCATTTGTCAGAAGAGCGGCCGTTCAGCACCTCGAGAAGGGGCGGGTCGTAATATTCGTCGGGGGCACCGGCAATCCATATTTCTCCACCGATAGCGCCGCCGCATTGAGGGCCAGCGAAATAGGGGCGGATGCCGTCCTCAAGGCCACAAAGGTCGACGGTATTTATTCGGATGACCCGGTGAAGAATCCCGATGCCGTTCTCTTTGAGGAGATAACCTATATGGAAGCCCTCCAGAAGAACCTCAGGGTTATGGACGCCACTGCGTTCGCCATGTGCAGGGAGAACCGTATACCGATCCGCGTCTTCAATATGTCCGTTCCCGGTAACTTCAGGAAGGCTGTCCTGGGCGAGAAGATTGGCACTCTTGTCCACTGAGCCGTACCTTTTAAAATTTGGAACCACGGATTAAACTGATTACACGGATTAACTGGGTGGATTCGACATAATATAGTTGCTAATCAGTTTAATCCGTCAAATCCGTGGTTTGAATTTAGGAATAACTGTTCCAGGACAGGAGGTTTTTATATGACTTTGGAAGAGGTGTTGGAGGATACTGAGCTCAAGATGATGAAATCGGTGGATTTCGTCCAGAAGGAGTTCACCACGATAAGGACGGGCAAAGCGTCTCCCGCTCTCGTGGAGAACGTCCACGTGGAGTATTACGGCACGAAGACCAGGCTTAGGGAGCTGGCGGGTATATCGACGCCCGAGCCCAGGCTCATAGTGATACAGCCGTGGGACCCCACCGTCATGGACGAAATCGAGCGTGCGATCCTGAAGGCCAACCTAGGCGTCACCCCGTTGAACGACGGCAAGGTGATAAGGATCCCCATCCCCGAGCTCAGCGAGGAGCGGAGGAAGGACCTGGACAAGGTGATAAAGAGGATGGCGGAGGACGGAAGGGTGTCGATACGGAACATCCGCCGGGAGGCCAACGATGAGATAAAGAGGCTCCAGAAGAGCGGCGATATCACCGAGGACGACATGTACCGGTCCGAAAAGGACGTGCAGGAGAAGACGAACGAGTATATTATTGAAATCGATAAGCACCTAGCATCCAAGGAGAAAGAGATCCTCGAGATATAGGGTTATTGTTTGTATCTTGCATCTTGTATCTTGTTGCTTGGCATTTGATTATTCATCTCTTCTTTTAGCTTGACACGGCACCCCCCATCGACTAGTCTCCGTCCGCTTTAATAAGGAGGTTTTTGTATGAAGCTTAAGAAAGGCGATATTATTGCGTGTGAGCTTGAGGGCGGATGCGGCCTCAAGGTCGTCGTGATCGAGGCTTCGGAAGAGGCGGATTACGACGTGAAGTGCTGCGGAAAGGATATGACACCCGTTCAGATAGAGGGGGAAGAGGTCTGGAAGCAGTACGCAGGTGAGTCAGACCCCGATGTCTGGAAGAAGTTCGCGGAGGGTGAGAAGCAAGAGTAGGTACCATCCACGATACTGTGATCTGTAAAGAGGCTCCCATTGGGAGCCTCTTTTTATTTATGTCTTTGACGCCGGCCCGTTGCTATGCGGTTACACGGTCCGGATGATCGATTTCACTCGGAAAAAGCCAGGTATATAATGATGCCGACATTTAACAGGGGAATAAAGAAGAGGATGACGAGCCAGGGGCTTTTGCCCCTGGCCTTGCAGATGTTTACCCACATCACCACCGATACGATTATATTAACAATCGGGATTATCATGAGCAGCACCATCCAGCAGGACATGTTCGCCGCCCTGAGCAGCGGGAATATCTGCAGGACCGGAATCCAGATCATAACTCCTGGTTTCGAGCCCGCTTTTTCGCATATCTTTTTCAGGCAGTAGGCGAAAAATATGTAGAGACCTATCTGGACGGCCAGTATGGCCAGTAAGGCTGGGACGGGCACGGGCTCCTCCCCTTCTACCAGAAAATCCTTCAGGAAATCTTTTCCGGCGGCCCCCTCTTCGAAAGCAATCCTGGCCAGATCTTTCAGGGAAGGAGGGGGAACGTATTCTTGCGCGATTTTTGCCTGTGCCGCCTGCCCGCCGGTTTCACCCGTCTGCCCGGGAGGGGTTGCCGGGTCGCTCCCGGTTAAAGCGCTGCCGCCGGTGTCTTCGTACTCGATCTGCCTTATCTCGTCGCTCCTGAACGTGATGGTGCCGGAAGGGACTTCAAGGACGACCTTGCCGTCGTATTCATCGGTCACCTTGCCCGAGAACCTGCCTCCGTGTTTGAGAATTACCGTGTCCGCGAGGCAGCGGTTTGACCAGAGGAGGCATGGGAGGAGCAGCAGGAGGGACGCCGCCGGCGCGAGTGGCTTAATTTTTAAACGCTTCAATATCATTGATTGTCACCTATTAAGCGGGCGCCGTGCCGGAGCCCGTATATTTACCTATTTTAAGGCATCCGGTGACACGTCAGGGAAATTTTTTATTTCAAACGCGTGATCTTGCGGCTATAATTAAAATGTAAAGTAATTTATTCCAGTTTAAGCGCGCCGTGAAGAAAAAAGACACAAGGAAGGGCCATAGAGAGCGGCTCCGGAAGCGTTTCCTGAAGAGCGGGCTTTCCGGTTTCCACGATTACGAGATCATCGAGCTCCTGCTCACATATGCTCTTTGCCGGAGGGACGTTAAGCCGCTGGCGAAGGCCCTTATAGAGAGGTTCGGCGGATTGAGGGGCGTCTTCGACGCGTCGCTGGAGGACCTCCGGTCCATAAAGGGGATAGGCAAGAGCTCGGCCGTCCTCATAAAGCTCCTCAAAGTGGGCGCGGACGAGTACCTGAAAGAAAAGATAAAGGGGAAGGAGGTCCTCAGCTCTCTGGGGGACGTTCTGGACTACTTTCGCCACGCGCTCTCCGGGGAGAAGATCGAGAAGTTCATGGCCGTCTATCTCAACACCAAGAACCGCATCGTCGGAACGGAAGTTCTCCACGAGGGGACGATCGACCAGGCGGCGGTCTATCCCCGGCAGGTGATAGAGGGAGCCATCAGAAACGCCGCCAGCGCGATTATATTCGTGCATAACCACCCCAGCGGGGACCCGAGCCCCTCTCCCGAGGACAGGGCGATAACGGAGAGCCTCTCGCGGGCCGCCGCGGCCGTGGACATAGCCGTTCACGATCACGTCATAATCGGCTGTAACTCCCACTTCAGCGCGAGGAGGAGCGGCTGGTTCACCACCGGTAAAAAGCATGCTTCCGGGAGCCGCATCGGTGAGCTGAAGTACGCTGCCGAATAGGGCAAGGGTACAACGGTCTCTCTTATTTCTCTTAATGGGTGTTTTGTTACCGGCATTGTGGTGACAAAGATCTGTGGATGTGGTAAATAATAGATGATGGGAGGCTGCTTCTTGTGAAAAGGGACAAGGTAGATTCCAGCATTATTGACTCCATAGGGTACGACAGGGAGAAGAGTGTCCTGGAGGTGGAGTTCATCGATGGCGCGATCTACCAATACACCGGTGTTCCCCGCCGCGAATACATTGGCTTGATAGATTCCGGTTCCCGCGGCAAGTATTTCTTGCGATACATCAAGGACCTGTATCCCTCGACCATGATTAAGAGAGGCGAGGACAGGTCCATCCTCTACTAGGCCTCCCGCCCGGCAAGGCCCCGCACTATCCTCTTAACGGCGGCTTATAATCCTACTGGCTCCTGCCCGAGCGGGTACTCCACCGACACGGAGAAATCTATCGTCTCCTTCTCCTTCGGGTCGAGATCCAGCTCCCATTCAAGGAGGCCCGGCATCTCCTTCTCGGGCTTTTCGACCGTGTCCGGCTTGACGTCCGTGAGCGAGACGGCTATCTCCGGCGACCGTGAGACGGGTATCTGGTCCTTCACGGTGATCTTCGCGGGGCCTTCGAGCAGGTTTTCGATCTTGATGGTGTAGCGTAGGTTCGTGCGCCCCTTCTTCCGGATGCCGAAGGTCTTGTCTGTTTTTCTCTCCGCCAGGATTCTCTCAATTTTTATCCCCTCGTCCGGGCCGAGGTAGAGGTCGAACTCCTCGCCCGTGGCCACGTTTTTCATGGCGGACGGGCCGATGAAGTCCGGCCCGAGAAAGACGTTGATCTTCCCGGCGAGGAAGGGGTAGCTGGTGTTGTTTGTCACGCGGGCTTTGAGAAAGGCCAGCTCGTTGAGCCTGGGGACGGCCGTGTAGGAGAAGTCCGCCTTGAGCTTCTCGACGGCTATCGTCGTTATATGCGGGCTGCCGTCGGATGGTACCGATTCCCGCTTCGCTATTTTGAAAAGTACCGCCTGCCCGCGCTTCTCCGCCGTCGCCGTCATCACGTCCGCGTCCATCATGTCCCCGTACCCATAGTCTCCGCCCTCCTGCTCGACCATCTCCTCCATGAGCATGGGGGGCGGTGCCGCCGCCCTGGCCATCTCCATCTTATCACGGTGGGGAGGGTAGAGTGAGATGTACCATGGGTGCAGCTTCCCCGGCCGGCCGCCCGCCGAGGGTCGCGCCGTCGACAGGGAGAGTGCGACGTCGCTCCAGTCCTCTCCCGTGGCCTGTATCACGGCCCCCTTGTATGTTATCTCAACGTCTTTACCTTTTTGATCGGCGCGGGCGTCGTAGATGGGGACCCATCGTGCCCCGCTGCACGTGTAGGAAAGGTCTACCGAGAAGGCCCCGTCCTGCCCTGCGTCAAGGCTCACTGTAACGGTCTTCTCTTCCTTCGCCCCCGCCGAAAGCTGCGCCAGCTCCCTCTTGAGGACATCGATCTCCTTCTTGTTCTCCCTCCGGGTCCCTTCGACTTCCAATCTCTCGCCGGCGTTCTCGTCCATTCCCCGGCGGATGAAGGCGGAGACCTTATCCCATTCTTCGGGTTGCGGCTTCGCTGCGAGAAGCTCCTTGGAGATCCTGTCCGTCGTCCCCATACGTATGGATGTCACGAACTCGCGCTGTTCCTTGAGGGCCGCGAGATTATAGGAGAGCTCCGTGTCTCTGTCGCTGAGCTTCTGTATCCTTTCTTTCAGCCCGCGCACCTTCTCCTCCGCGGTGTCTCTGAGGAAGACTCTCTCTATCTCCAGGCCGGTTATTTTAACGGGCATGGTCCCGCTTCCCGAGGCGCGGATGGAATCCTCCATGACGGACGCGGGGAGATGCTTGAAAACAACCTCGTTCTCGCCGGCCTGGAGCCCTGCCTTCGCGGCGCGCGTGACCTGCGCCCTGTCCTCATACACGGTGACCTCCGTGATCATGCTCTTCGCGTCAATTGTGTTGACGTCGGCTGTCGCCGTACTACCGAGCGCCGCGAGTGCAATGACTGCAAATACTATCGCCGGGACTTTCATCTTCACCCTCCCTTTATAAGTAATTTCGTTCCGTTGGATTCTATTCTACCACAATCGCCCATATAACATGCCCCTGGGCGTTCCATGGTTTCTTCTTTTGTAACCTTTCGTAACCTCTTGTAACCTATCATAACCTTTGTTAATAGCTGTCTTCTGCTCTGCGTTCTCTGCGCCTCTGCGGTTCAATTTTTCTTTGTAGCATCAACCTTCAACTTTAAATTGTCTTTGCCTTTGTCTTCTCTGCAGTTTCTCTAATTCGTGTTAATTAGTGAAATTCGTGGACCTTTTTCATTGTTCTCCGCGTTCTCTGCGCCTCTGCGGTTCAATCAATTTGATTTCTTCTCCTTTAACTTGAAACCTTCAACTGTCGTTACCCTCTGTCCTTTGTTATATAGTACTTACTGGGCGGTGAGACGATGGGCGAAGAGAAGGAGAAATGCCGGAAGCCGGAGAACCTCTCCGAGAATCCCGGAATTATGTCATGAGAGTTCTGGCCCTCGAACCGTATTATGGCGGAAGCCACAGGAGCTTCCTCGACGGATGGATCGGGCGAAGCCGCCACTCCTGGACACTTCTCACCCTTCCGCCCTACAAGTGGAAGTGGCGGATGAGGCACTCCGCCGTCACCCTCGCCGCCCGGGCGGCCGAAGCCCTCGCCGGTGGAGGCGGCTGGGACCTTCTATTCTGCTCCGACATGCTGAACCTTGCCGAGTTCCTGGGCCTGGCTCCGGGCCCCGTGCGTGTTTTGCCCGGCGTTGTCTATTTCCACGAGAACCAGCTCACCTACCCCGTGGAGCATCCCAGCGAGTTCGACTACCACTTCGCGTTCTCTAACATGACGACGGCCCTGGCTGCACGCGAGGTCTGGTTCAACTCGGCCTTCCACAGGGATTCCTTTCTGGAGGAGCTGCTCTCCTTCCTGCACCGGATGCCAGACCACAGGCCGCTGGAGGAGGTCGAGAGGATCCGCGCCAAGTCACGCGTCCGTTACCCGGGCATCGAGAGGTTCCCTGAAAGGGGGAAAAGAAGGGGCGGCCCCCTGCGGATTCTCTGGGCCGCGCGCTGGGAGTACGACAAGGCGCCGGAGACCTTCTTCAGGGCACTCGAGATACTCGAATCGGAAGGCGTCGATTTCCGCCTCAGCGTGGTGGGCGGCGGCAACGGGCGCAACACTCTGCCCGTCTTCGAGAGGTCGAAGGAGCGCTTTAACGGGAGAATCGATCACTGGGGATTCCGTGAGACGCGCGATGAATACGCGGAGGTTCTGGCCGGGGCGGACGTTGTTGTCTCCGCAGCCGATCACGAGTTCTTCGGCATCAGCGTCGTCGAGGCCGTCGCCGCGGGAGCGTACCCCCTGGTGCCGAAGAGGCTCGCCTATCCCGAGGTCCTCGGCGGGGAAGAGGAGGGGAAAAAAGGGCCCTTCTTCTACGATGGCGGCGAGAAGGAGCTGGCCGTGAGGCTGGCCGAGCTGTCAAAGAGAACGGAGAAGGGCGACCTCTGGGAGGGCGATTCCCTTCGCGGCGTCCGGGCAGTGGAGAGGTTCTACTGGGACACACTGGCCCCGGAGTACGACGAGACCCTCTCCCGCCTATCATAAAATGTCCAGTAGACGATTCTCACTTTCGCGGGCCTGTCCGGCTTTATCGCCGGGAAAGTGAGAATCGTTATACTACGTTTAGGGGTTGGACATGGATTATTTGGTGAGGATATTCAAGAGTGTTGCGAACGATAGGAGAGTTCGTATCCTTGAATACCTGTTACGGGCGAAGGAGCAGACGTTGGAAGAGATTGCCGAGAACGTGCGTATTCCTTATAAGACGATCGCGCGGAATATCAAGATCCTGGAAAAAGCGATGATGGTCAAGCGTCAGATGAGAAATGGGAGAGCGCTCTACTCACTCGAGGATTCCCCGCGCATGATTTTTGGACGCGAAATTATCCATATGATTAAAAGGCGCGCATCAACCCGAAAAAGGAAAGGTAGAAGAGAGTTTACCTTGGAGATGGCGGAGTATTACTCCACAAAATGAGCGAGGGGGTATGGCATACGGGCGAAATGGTGTTTGCAAAGCAAACCGAAAAACAATCTGGAAAAGCAAGAATCTATCCCCATACGGCAAAAGAAAACGCCTCAGAAGCGAAATGAGAGACTTGAAGATGACGCATATAGATTAGAGGAGAAAAATGAACGTAGTATTTACTATTTCGCTTTTCGCTATCTGTATTCCGATAGGACTATTCCTTATTTTTGGGATTTCATATTGGATGTCGGAGTTCATTTCTGAATGTGCGACTCTGTGGCCGCTGCATTATCTCTGGCGACTATTCTTCAAGAGTGCCCTGTATTCAGAAGGTTGGGATAAACCGAAGAAGGAATTTCCGGGGCTTTACAAAGACCAGGTGAACGAGCGCTTCATATTTGAACAGATGGCAAAATATCCACAGGAATATTTCAAACGACTGCTTATGTTAGGAGTCTTTATGGGTATCTGGCTAACATTGATCTGTATATTCCTTATAAAACTGGCTCAAAGGATTAACTAAATGCGCGAACGATAGTCCGTGGTTGAGACATATACGAAACGAACCCCAGAGGGGTTCTCACCAAGCTTGCAGATGCCAATAAAAAGCCCCCCACCTTCGGTGGAGGGCTTTTTATTGGCGACCCCAAGGGGATACTCCAAACCTTCGGTTTGGTGTTCTTGGGGGACAAAGCGATGCTGAAAGGTTGAGAATGAGCCTTGCCCGCAAGCAATAGCCCAAGACTGGGTAACATGCGAAACGAACCCCTAGGGGGGTTCTCAACCGACTTAAAGTCCCAACAATAAAACCCCCGCTTTGCAGCGGGGGTTTTATTGTTGGCGACCCCAAGGGGATTCGAACCCCTGTTGTCGGATCGAAAGTCCGAAGTCCTAGGCCTCTGGACGATGGGGTCTACGGCGGTTGCTGGTTTCTAGTTTCTGGTTACTGGTGAAAAACCTCCCTCTTCTCAATGATAAAAAATCAATCGGATTTAGCAAGCTCCCGCTCTTCAACGGACTTGATCAGCTTCACCATCATTTTGCATATAGAGTCGCAGTATTCCCTCCCTTTCTGATAATCGCCTTCTTTGATCTGTCCCTGGCGATACGCAATTGTCAGAGGCGGGACGCATTCCTTCGCGGAATCCAATGCGTACGTGAAATATTTTATCTTCTCCCGATGGGATACCTTCCCGCAGCCTTCGGCTATATTATTGGCGATTGAAACTACGGCCCTGTGCAATTGGTCGACCAGGGAGCTTCTGTAGCTTGTGGCCATCCCCTTGCACGCGTTGAATATGAAGTCGGCGAGCTCCAGCGCCATCTGATACACCCGCAACTTCTCAAAATCGAAATATATCTCTTCTTTTTTCTTCTCTTTCACTAGTAACTCTTAAAGCAGTGTCTGGTTTCTTGTTACTAGTTTCTAGTTAATTCTTATCAATAACTGCCTTTATTATCTTTCACCAGTACCTAGAAACTAGAAACCAGTAACTGTTATTGTGGTGGACTCGTAAGGATTCGGACCTTCGACCCACGGCATCAAAATATATCTCTTCTGTTTCTTGTCTTTTTCCAGAAACCAGAAACTAGAAACCAGTAACTGTTGTTATGGTGAGCGCGGAAGGATTCGAACCTTCGACCCACGGCTTAAAAGGCCGTTGCTCTGCCAACTGAGCTACGCGCCCACATAAGAGGGAGTGCGATTTTAAAAGCAACCTATGCTAAGTGTAGCATATTGTAGCCCCGGCCCTAATATATACAAGCGAAAAGGAGTTGAATGTGTCCTTAAGTTCCCTCCCTCCGCAAAGATGCGAAAGGTGACGTTCCTCGGGGCCATCGGGGTCATATCGTGGCCCGGGCTTTCAATTTCTTCAGCAATCAAGGGGATGATTGTGAAAGGGGTAGATTTAAGGTATAATATAGAATGAATCGAAGAGAAAGATGAAGTCCGGTTCTTTTTTACAGGTCCTCCGTGTTGTCGCGTTCTCACTGATTATCCTTCTCCTTGCCGCTGCTCCGGTCCTGCCGTGGGGCGGCTACAGTCACCGCCTCGTGAACTGGTACGCAGTGGAGAACCTCCCCTCCGGCATGATCGACGACGGGTCCGGCAACGCCTTCGGGGACAACCAAGCCTTTCTCAGGGACCATTCATCCGACCCGGACCTGCAGAAGGGGTACGACG
>JAVCDC010000144.1 GCA_030765135.1 Candidatus Tritonobacter lacicola
CTTCTCCTGATCTTCCTCTTTCTTCTCCTCGTCCTGCTTTTGCTGCTGTTGCTGTTGCTGGTTCTTCAGCTTCTCGATCTCCCGGCGGACATACTCCAGGTTGTTCTTCGCGTCAACGTCGCCGGGATTAAATGTGAGGGCGCGCGAATAGTTCCCGATCGCCTCTTCGTAAATGGGAATAGACGACTCCCCTTTCCCGAGCCGGTACTTGGCGTTCCCCATATTGTAATATGCCGATGACTCAATAGCCGGGTCCTCCGCCGCCGCCGCTTTCTTATACAGGTCGAGAGCTTTGCCGTAGTCCTCCTGCATATAATAAACGTTACCTATGTCGAAATAAATCCCGGGCGCTTCGGGAGCGGCCGCCTGCGCCTCGCTGTATTTGGCCATTGCCTCTCCGTATTTGCCGTCATGGTAGAGCTTGTTCCCCTCCTCGACATCCGTCCCCGCGCCTGCCACAAGAGCCAGGGAGAGGAGCATTAGACCAATAATTTTTACTCTATCTTTCATCAGTCGCTCATTAAAATAGACAAGCTATGAGGCCCTGAGTAATAACCAAGATACAAGATACAAACAATATCCAAATTCAAAATCTAAATACTCAAACTTAGCATTTTACTAACCGAGATTAAATCAAGGCTTGTTTGGTTATTGGTCATTGGTGATTGTTTGTATCTTGTATCTTGTTTCTTGTTTCTTCACTCATGAGTATTCGGCCTTTTTCTTACGCCAGCGCCTATCACGGCCTCGAGGCAGAGCAGGATAAGGGCCGCCGCCAGCGGGAACTGGTACCTGTTCTCGAACACCTTCTTCCTGCCGGTCGCCGCCTCGGCGGCATCCCCGCTGACGATGCGCGTCTTGTAGAGCTTTTCCAGGTCCAGCGTCGTTCTCGATTGGATATACGCCCCGCCGGTAATGAGAGCTATCCTGGAAAGCTCATCCTCTTCGAGCCTCGACTTAACCGCCTTCTCTTCCCTGTCCTTGAGGTACGAGAGCTGCCCCTTCTCGTCCCGCAGGGGAATGAGCTCGCCTTCAGAAGTTCCGATGCCCACACAGAATATTTTGATCCCGGCCTCCTTCGCCCTCTTTGCGGCGGCCAGGGCGTCCCCCGCGGTGCTCTCCCCGTCGGAGATGATAATCAGGACCTTGTCTCTTTTACCTGTCCCGAACGCCCACAGGGCCTTGTCTATGGCCTTTCCTATGTCCGTGCCACCCCGCGAAATAGTCGTCGGTGTAACGTCGTCGACAATGAGGCGGCAGGCAGCGTAATCCAGCGTGAGGGGACACTTGATAAAAGCCTGGCCGGCGAACGCGATTATCCCGACGCGGTCGCCCCGGAGGTTGGCGACAAGGTCCTCGATCTCGCGTTTCGCTTTCTCCAGCCTGTTCGGCTTGACGTCTTCCGCGAGCATGCTCTTCGATGTATCGACAGCGATAATAAGGTCCAGCCCCCTTCGCCGCACCTCCCTCCAGTGATACCCCCACATCGGCCGGGCAAGGGCCAGGACGATGAACAGCAGGGCCAATGCTATTACCGCGCTCTTTATCTTCTGCCGCTTTAAGTATTCTCCCGGAATCACCCTATCGATCAGGCCGGCCGAGAACAACCGCAGTTCAGCCGCCCTCTTCCTCCTGAAAACGAACCAGTAGAAGAGAACGACGAGCCCGACAACCAGGAGAAACAGCAGTGCATGGGGATCGGCGAACTTCATCAGGGTATCCTTCTCAAGACGGTGTTTGAGAGAACGATCTCGAGCAGAAGAAATGCCACAGCCGCCATCGCGAGGTATGAAAAGAGGTCCCTGTAGTCCATGTAGTGCCTCTCCTTTATTGTCGTCTTCTCCATCCTGTCTATTTCCGAATATATCCCGGCGAGGGACCGTGTGTCCGTGGCACGGAAATATTTACCGCCGGTTATATCCGCGATCTCCCTTAGGACGCTCTCGTCTATCGGGTCGTAATAACCGATCGTTCTCCCGAAGGCGCGCTGTTCCATGACACTGCCCGCCCCTATTGTATAGATTTTTATCCCGAAGGCCTTTGCCAGGTCGGCCGCCGCGACCGGTCCGATCTTGCCGAAATTGTTCCGGCCGTCGGTGAGGAGGATGATGACCTTGCTCTTCCCCGGAGTCTTGCGGAGCCTGTTGACGGACGTGGCGATCGCCGAGCCTATCGCCGTTCCGTCCTCCTCCGAGTTCAGCGGTACTATCCTGAGCTCGTCCAGGAACTGGAGGAGCACGCCGTAATCCAGCGTCGGCGGGCACTGCGTGTACGCGTACTTCGCAAAGACGACCATCCCGATCTGGTCGTTCTCCCTGCCACGGATAAAGTCGCGCACAGCGGTTTTAACAGCATAGAGCCTGTTGTGCCGCTTTCCTCCCACGACGAAGTCGTCCGCCCTCATGCTGCCGGATATGTCTATGGCCAGCATGATGTCTATCCCCTCCGATGTAATATCGATCTCCTCCAGGCCCTCCTGCGGCCTGGCCAGCGACACAACGAGTAGGAGCAAAACGGCTGAACGCATATAGATGGGGACGTGGCGGAACCGGAGGCTGGCGGATGGGCGGATCTTGCCGAGGATAGAGAGGGACGGATACCTGATCGTCTCCTCCCTCCTCCTGAAGAAATATACGTAGAGAACCAGGGGAATGAGCAGCAGAAGAATCAAGAGTACCGGGTCCCTAAGAATCATGACTAAATCTCACCTGATTTCTCAGATTACTCTGATAATTGTTTTGGCATTTCTTCGTTTCACGTTCCACGTTCTTTCCTATTTCTATATTTTTATGTTTTCATTCTTTCATATTTTCGTCCGTCGTCCCTCGTCCTTCGTCCATCGTTACGTCAGCCGGTGCCGTCTCGTCCACGAACCTCCTGGCCGCGGCGTAAACGGAGTCCGCTTCCTCCTTCGTCGCCCTGTACCGGGCGAACTTCACCAAGTCGCACTGGTTGAGGAAATCGCGGAGGAGCTCCCTGTGCCCGAGGGTCAATACCCCCGATGCGGCCGCAGCATCCAGGAACTCCTCCGTCGTCATCTCAGGCGCTGAAACGCTGAACGCGCCCTCGAGGTACTTCCTCAGAACATCTGAAACGCCGGTAAAATATTCCTTGATCTTCCCCATGGCGATCAGATTCATCGCGCGGATTCTCTCCAGCTCCCTGTAAGCCAGCTCGTGGGGAGGGACGACGATCTCCGGGGCAGGGGCCTTCTCCCTCTCCCTCCTCCTGAGATAGAAGAAGATGAGGACTGCCGCCGCGACAACAACGGCCAGGCCGATCAACAGGTACGCCCCTGCCGGGGCCTCCAGATCCACAGGCCCCTTGATATCCTTGAGCTCCGGGTTCTCGCCCAGGACGCTGTAAACCTCTATCTCGATCGGGGAGGCCGCCAGCCGTTCTTTCCCGTCCTCACCGTACTCGAGTACGGGAGGCTCGATAACTTGATGCCCCGTAGTAAAAGCCGTGATCGTGTACAGGCAGTCAATAATCCGCCTCCCGCCCGTCACGGATTCTCTAATATCGCTGTTCAGTATCGTAAAGGGTCCAATGCTCCCCTGATATTCTTTCAACAGGGAGGGGGTTTCCTTATCAACCACGGAGCGGACCCTGTAGGCTATTCTATCCCCCACGGATATCCTGTCCCTGTCGACGCTCGCCGTTATCGACGGCACCGGCCCATCATATCTTTTCTCGCATGAAGCCATAGAGGCCAGTAGAAAAAGAACGACAGGAAATATCTTGCTCTTGAACATGATTGCACTATTGATATTAAACCGCGGATTTGACCGATTATGCTGATTTATAAATGATTTAATCCGTCTCATCCGTTTAATCCGTGGTTCAATCTTCGGTGGTTTTACTTTTTGATCGTTTTGACGCCGATCCGGTTCATGGCGGCCTCGTCAATCTCTATATCGAACTCATCCTCCAGGTTCTCCAGGAGCTCCTTATAGGCATCGTCATGGGCCTTTTTGAAAAGCGCCCGCTCGATGTCGCCCCCGGCCTCTTCAAAAGCGACGGTTGACTCGGGCTGCTTGCCGGTAAGCCTCACAATGTAGATCCCCAGCTCTCCCCGGACGGGTCCCGACACCTCGCCAACCACCGGGATGGCAGAAGCCTCCACGGCTATGTCGGCCGGAATATCTTCCACCGCCAGAAAACCAAGGTCGCCCCCATCTTTTCCCGAAGAATGGCCGGATAACTGGCGGGCCAGCCACTCGAACTCTTCGCCCGCGCTCAGCCTCTCGATGATATTCATGGCCTTCTCCTCCGCCTTCTCAACCTCCTCCGGGGCGGCATCTTTGCTCAGACCTATCATGATGACGCCAAGCCTGAGTTTCTCGGGGACGGTGTACTTCTCCTGATTATCGCGATAATACCTTTCGATGTCCGAATCCTTCACGACGACCTTCTTCTTCAGCTCGTCGCTCACCCTCTCCCTGATAATACGTTTCCTGAAATCCTCAACCTCCGCCTTGACGTTGCGGGCGCTGTCTATCCCGAGCCTCCTGCCCTCCTGGTAGAAAAGCTCGTCCTCTATCAGGCTGCGCACCAGCTGCTTCTTTCCGTCAGCGGAGAGATATTTATCCCGGTACGCCGCCGGGACACGCTCCAGGGCCCTGTTGAAATCCGACTCCGTGACAGGCTTTCCGCCGACTGTTGCAAGAACCCTGTCCTCCTGACCGGTATCCCCGGCAACAGCGATCTTTTTTCGTGCCGTCCCCGCGCACGAAGCCAGTGTAAATACCAGATAGAAACACGCGACTATTCTTAACAAACCATCCATCCCCATGATAGTTACCGTTCCTTTTGAAATTTTCAATATTACCTCCGACGGGCCCTGGCTTTAAAAAAGCTCATGAGTTCTTTTACATACGGCTTTCCTGTAGATATGCCGATGTAGTCAACCCCCATAGATCTCATAACTCTCCTTCTCTCTACGAATTCCAACCCCTTCCGCTTCTTGAGTTCCCGTTTCAGCTCCGGGTCCCTCGTATCCACAATCATCGTCCTGCCGCTCTCGGCATCTTTGAGCTGCAGAAAACCGATCGAGGGAAGCTCCGTCTCCCCCGGGTCGGACACACCGATCGCTATAACGTCATGCTTGTTGTTGGCGATGCGAAGGGCCTTCTCGTACTCCGCGGCGAGAAAGTCGGAGACCAGAAACGTCACGGCCCTCCTCGTCGTCACCCTGTTGAGATACTCCAGGGCGACGGCAATATCGGTCCCGACACCCTTCGGCTTGAAGTACAGCAGCTCGCGTATAACCCTCAGGACGTGAACGTTCCCTTTCTTCGGCGGCACGAACTTCTCTACGGTATCGGTGAAAATGATAAGACCGACCTTATCCTTGTTGCGTATAGCGGAGAAGGCGAGAACGGCGCAGACCTCCGCGGCAAGCTCGTTTTTCATCATGTTGACCGTGCCGAACCGGCCCGACGCGCTTGCATCGACGAGGAACATCACCGTCATCTCCCTCTCCTCGACGAACTTCTTGACGTGGGGATGGCCGGTCCTCGCGGTTACGTTCCAGTCGATCGACCTGATGTCATCACCGGGCTGGTACTCGCGGACCTCGTCGAACTCCATGCCCCGGCCCTTGAAGACGCTCTCGTACTCTCCCGCGAAAACGTCGGTGACCATCCGCTTGGTGGTGATCTCTATCCGACGAACCTTTTTAAGTATCTCTTTCGGGATCATATTTAATAGCCCTGCATTTCAACGTCCCGCGTAGCTATCCTTGTATAGAGCCTTCAGACCCTTCCGTCTTTAGCTAACACCGTATTTCGTATCTCGTATTTCGCTTCACTCTTCACGCTTCACGCTTCACGAATTTACGGAACCGGTACCTCGTCGAAAATCCTCGAGAGGATCTGCTCGCTTGTCATCTCCTCCGCCTCCGCCTCGTACGTGACGATGACCCTATGCCGCAAGACGTCCATGCCGACCGACTTAACGTCCTGGGGAACAACGTACCCCCTCCCGCTGAGGAACGCGTGGGCCTTGGCGGCAACCGTGAGGTATATGGAGGCGCGGGGCGAAGCGCCGTACAGGATGAGATTTTCAAGGTCCAGCCCGTGGTTCTTAGGCTCCCTCGTGGCGAAGACGAGGTCGAGAATATACTCTTTTATTTTCTGATCGATATAGATCTCGTTGACGGTCTGCCGGGCGCGTAAAATCTCATCGGGGCCGATGACCGGATCTACCTTGATTTCCTTTCCCACGACCGCCATTCTCTCGACGATCTCCCTCTCCTCTTCCCTGCTCGGGTAGGTGATGTTGAGCTTGAGCATGAAGCGGTCTACCTGTGCCTCGGGCAAGGGGTACGTCCCCTCGTGCTCTATGGGGTTCTGCGTTGCCAGGACCAGGAACGGCTCCTCGAGCGGAAATGTGCTGGACCCGATAGTGACCTGCCTCTCCTGCATCGCCTCCAGGAGGGCGCTCTGAACCTTTGCCGGCGCCCTGTTTATCTCGTCCGCGAGGATCAGGTTGGCAAAGATGGGTCCCTTCTTTGTCGTGAAATCGCCCGTCTTGGGATTATAGACCAGCGTGCCTATGAGGTCGGCGGGAAGCAGATCGGGCGTAAACTGTATGCGCTGGAATTTCGTGTTGATCGCCATCGAGAGAACCATCACCGACATCGACTTGGCGAGGCCCGGAACACCCTCAATGAGGACGTGGCCGTTCGCCAGGAGGCCTATGAGAAGCCGGTCGATGAGATACTGCTGGCCCACGATCACCTTTCTGATCTCTTCGGTCAGGCGCGTCAGGAACTCGCTCTCCCTCTTCACCTTTTCATCTATTCTCGCTATTACGCTGTCCATTTTTTACCTCCCTGAGTTAGCTTAATTTAGTTTGTCCCCAATCTACTTTCAAGAATCGTACCTTCCTATAGCCGGCTACAGCACTTATCCCGGCTTCGCCGGGGACTTTTGCCACTAAGACACTAAGGCACAAAGAATAATTATTATTAGTTTTTCTTCGTGTCTTCGTGCCTTTGTGGCTAGTCTAAATAACAAATTCCCATACAATCCAGTTACTAGAGGTTACTAATGGTTACAAAGATCTTACCCGGGAGCCTCCTTCGTAACCTTCCTTAGTAACAATCTGTAGTAACTCGCTGCATCTGAATTTTAAAAACTTATTAGACAGGATATATAAGAAAAACCGCTTGATTTTGACGCTAAAGCATTTACTTTTTACAATCCTGTAAATCTTGTTAATCCTGTCAAAAAAAATAAAAGTTGCCCGAGCTCAGCGAGGGCTAACTTGGTATTCTTTCGCTTTCTCTTGTAGATCAAGATAGCAATACCGAGGACGACGAAAGCCGCAATTATAGCGACCACCCATATTGTTGACCGGCCGCGGACGACCTCCACGTCAACGGCCCGGCCCGTCAGGCCGAACTCGTTTTCCTCCCGTCTCGCGTTAAAGATAAGGGGACCTATTGTTGCCCTGCCTTCCTTTTCCGCGATGAAAACCAGGTCGTACTTCTTCTCAGAACGGGGGATTCCGTCCCGGAGAGCAGTGCGGCACTCCTGGGAGGATATTTCCAGGCGCAGGTTCTCCGGGACCTCGAACGCCGGCCTTCCCACATCCACCTCCGTCCCTTCACCCTCCCATGAAACAGTGGCGCTGACGGAGAACCGCCGGCCTACCCGCACCGGTCCCCCGGGTGCTGTCACCTCGACCACCGGCACCGACTCGGCACCGGCACGGACGCCTGCTATCAAAAGGGTGATGACAGCGGCAAGCTTCGCTATACCGCCGGCGACGGAACCGCCTCTACCCCGAGACCGCGACGCAACCTTTACGATATTTCTCCCTGTTCTTCTCATCCGGTTTTTTTCATTCACCCTCCGCGGCCGTATATTTTTCAAGAACCGGATCCACGTAATTCTCGCCCCATTCCTGTCGGATTACAACACTTCTACGGCGGTAATTATAGCTTTCTCTCATAACATCTTTAACTTATAAGTTATAGGAGGAAGATGAGCGTGCCAAGAGCGAAGAAGAGGATCGCGGAGAGCAGCTTGATGGCTGCAAGGTGCCTGGTCATGACGCCGCCGAGCCTTTCCGCGCTCAGGCCGGAGGACGCCAGTATAACGATCCCCGCCAGTGGGAGAACAAAGGCGAGGTTGTAGAGGATAAGCAGGAAGAGCGCCCTTGTGCTGAAGCCCCCGCCGGAGACCACGAGCATTATCGTGGGGAGATATATCTGTCCCGTGCAGACCAGCTCTATAAGCGACACGAGGAAGCCGATAACCAGGGAAGCGATTACATAGTTCCTCAGGCGGGACCTCTCCCTGATAACGGAGTGGATCTTCTTCTTCGCCGCCGAAGGAAGCTGAAGGATCATCCCCGACGCTTTTCCCCTCCTGCACTTCAGGTAATCGACAAAGCTTAATACCCCCAGGACTATGGCAAATCCACCGATGCCGTAAGAGAAGGCGGCGCCTATTGCGGGAAAAACCGACAGGGACCGGATCCCACCGAAGAGGCCGAGCCCTATGGCGATGTAGGAGAGGAAGACGGCAATGGTAAAGAAGACGCCTACAACCAGGATTTCCCTCCTGCTCCGGCCGACCAGGGTCAGATAGGATATAAAAAAAACTATCGTGGCGAAGGCGCATGGGTTTATGCCGTCTATCAGGCCGGCCGAGACGACGGCCATCGCCTTGAATGACTCGAGCCTCCCGGCGATTTTGTCCGAAACGCTCCCCTCAATGGGCCGCGCCCCGGATACGATGTCGTAGCCGGAGCCGGGCGCACCAATAATCTCGACAAGGGCCCCGTCACCGATATCCCCGCCGATCAGGTACTCCTTCCCCGCAAATACCACCGGCGTGATCAGCCTCTTCTCCCCCGGCACACCGGCTATCCCCGAGGCCGCTTCTAAAAGAATCTTGTTCTTTCTCAGCGTTGTGTCGTAGCGCTCTATTATCGCCGACGGATATTGCCTGGCAACATTATCCAGTATCAGCTCTATGCGCCCGCACGCCTTGCATCCGAACTCGTAGAAAGCGGCGACCCTTGCCGCCCGGTCACCCGAAGGCTCCTTTACGTTTCGAGCGGCCGCGGGCCAGGGGCATCCCCCGTTGCATGCGACCTCCGCTATGGCGGCCGGCAACCTGAGCCTGACTTCGTCGAAGCCACCCAGGAGCGTATCACCCACCACGACGACGGGCGGCGCGTTTCCGCTTTTCCGGCACTTCTCCTCGAGCGCTACAAGCAGCTCGTAATTTTTTGGTATCGCAAGATCGAGCTCACGTATCACAAGGGACGGGCCGTACTCCTCCCTCAGGGGGGGCAGCAGCTCCTCCATGACCTCGTGGCACTCCTCGCAGGCGGCGGAGTAAAAGAGATATGCTCTGACCATACCGTCCTGGCCCCGTGCCAGGGCGGGGAGAAGCATGAATACGGCAAGGACGGCGGCTTTAAGAAGGCCTTTTCTTGGCCTGGAGAACGTTGAAGTCCTTGGAGTCGAGGAACTCGTCATTGGCGTATATCCTGAATTCGTACTTGCCTGCGTGGTTGAACCGCAAGCCGCCGAAGTTGAAGGTTAGCTCGTAGTGGGAAAGCTTATCGGGGAAATCCATACTGAGGATCTCTCCCTTCCCGATGATCTTATTCTGTTTGAGATCGACCAGCTCTATTCTGACCCTGTACTTTCCCGATGCATCGGTGAGCTTCACGTACACGCTGAAAAGCGGATGGCGGTAGGGAAACTTGAACACCGTGATGTTCTCGAAGACACCGATCAGGCTCTTCTTGTTCGTCCCGGCCTCGGTGATTATGTGATCACAGACTAGTATCGCCTTTATCATCGGTTGCGCCGCAGACATCATTTCCTCCCTTTGAATAGTTGGATTATATGCGCGGTCAGAGCCGCATTCAATTAGAATCCAGGAACAGAATTCAGGGACGTAGGTTGAATTTGTTCAATTTCTCCAGAAACCAGCAACCGTCGTTATGGTGCCGGAGGTGGGATTCGAACCCACACGGGGTTTAAGCCCCACTGGATTTTGAGTCCAGCGCGTCTACCGATTTCACCACTCCGGCACAATGCCGCCCAGTGTATTATAATAGCTTTTTTAGGCAGTATAAGAAAGCCCGGAGCACGGAACGTGCTCCGGGCAGGATGTCATGGTGGAGGTAAGGGGATTCGAACCCCTGACCTCATGACTGCCAGTCATGCGCTCTCCCAGCTGAGCTATACCCCCGATTTCGCTCCTTTTGTAGCAAATTCGAGGACACAGTGGCCAGCTAAAAATTGATTATTGAAATTCCGAGGCAGTGAATATACAGTTGACTGCCAAATGGAAAATGATGGCGCCCATAATAAATTTGCGAGCAAAACGAGATAATTTATGACGATAACAGAGAAGATTATCGCAGCGCACTGCGAACGCGACTCCGTCAGGCCGGGGGAGATCGTCCAGGCGAAGGTGGACATCGCCCTCGCCAACGACATTACGGCCCCCCTCGCCATAGAGGCGTTCTCGTCTCTCGGCGCGGGTGAGGTGTTCGACAGGAACAAGGTAGTCCTGGTAATGGACCACTTCACGCCGGCCAAGGACATCAAGTCTGCACAGCAGTGCAAGTTCTGCCGCGACTTCGCCCGGAAGCACGGAATCGTCAACTTCTTCGACGTCGGAGAGGTCGGCATAGAGCACGTACTCCTGCCGGAGAAGGGTATCGTCCTGCCAGGAGACATCGTTATAGGGGCCGACAGTCACACCTGCACTTACGGCGCCCTCGGGGCCTTCTCGACGGGCGTGGGCTCCACCGACCTCGCTGCAGTCATGGCTACGGGCGAGATATGGCTCCGTGTGCCGGAGACGATAAAATTTATCTATAAGGGCAAGCTCCGCAAGTGGGTTTCAGGCAAGGACCTCATCCTCTTCACCATCGGTCGGATAGGCGTCGACGGCGCGACCTATAAGGCGATGGAGTTCACGGGGGAAGTTATAGCCGGCCTTCCCATGTCCGGGCGGTTCACCATGTGCAACATGGCCATCGAGGCCGGCGGCAAGAACGGCATCGTTGAACCCGATGATATAACCGAGGAGTACGTAAAGGAGCGCGCGAAAAGAGAGTATTCAGTCTACCACAGTGATGATGATGCGGAGTACTCGGACGTGATGGAATTCGACGTGAGCGACCTGGAGCCGCAGGTGGCATTCCCTTCCCTGCCGTCGAATTCAAGGCCTGTGAGCGAGGCGGGCGACGTTCCTATCGACCAGGTAGTCATAGGCTCGTGCACGAACGGAAGCCTTGACGATCTCAGGGTCGCCGCCGCAGTCCTCTCCAGGAAGAAAAAGGCAAAATACGTCCGGCTGATCGTTATACCGGGGACTCAGGAAATATACAGGAAAGCAATGTCCGAGGGCCTCTTCGAGCAGATGATAGATGCCGGAGCGGTGATCTCGCCGCCCACCTGCGGCCCCTGCCTGGGCGGACACATGGGCATACTTGCAGAGGGGGAGCGCGCCGTCGCCACGACGAACAGGAACTTCGTGGGTCGGATGGGGCACCTTGAGAGCGAGGTCTACCTCGCGGGCCCCGCCGTCGCCGCAGCGAGCGCCGTGGCGGGAAGAATCGCCTCGCCTGAAGAGATCTAAAGTAAAATTTTTCTTCGAAAGATTTTACAGTGAGCTAATTTATTAAGGAGGAGCCAGTGAAATACAGGGGAAAGGCCATCGTCGTAGGGGATAACGTCAACACGGACGAGATAATCCCGGCAAAGTACCTTGTTACAACCGATCCCGCGGAGCTCGGCGAGCACTGCCTCGAGGGGATGGACCCCGGCATGCCGGCCAGGATAAATGAGGGGGATATCCTCATAGGCGGCAAGAACTTCGGCTGCGGCTCATCGCGGGAGCACGCCCCGGTGGCTATTAAAGGGAAGGGAATTCCCTGCGTCATAGCAGCCGGCTTCGCGAGGATCTTCTACAGGAACTCCATAAACGTGGGGCTGCCTATATTCGAGTGCCCTGATGCCGCAAAGGACGCCGAGGCCGGCGACGAGATCGAGGTCGACCCCTCGAAGGGAAAGATCGAAAACATCACGAAGGGCAAGTCGTACACGGTGCAGCCGCTTCCTCCGTTCATACAGGAGATCATAGAAGCCGGAGGATTGATGAACTACATAAGGAGAAACAGATGGCTAAGAGCTACAAGATAGCGGTCATACCCGGGGACGGGACGGGACCCGAGGTCGTCAGGGAGGGCGTCAAGGTCCTCGAAGCCGCGAGCGGTAAGTTCGGCTTCAAGCTCGAAAAGCAGGAGTTCGACTTCGGTGGAGAAAGATACAAGAGAACGGGGGAGACCCTTCCCGACTCGGCCATCGACGAGATGCGCGCCTTCGACGCGATCTACCTTGGGGCGATAGGCCATCCCGACGTCAAGCCCGGCATACTCGAGAAGGGGATACTCCTCAAGCTCCGCTTCGGCCTCGACCAGTATATAAATCTCAGGCCCGTCAAGCTCTATCCCGGCGTGGAGACGCCCCTCCGAAACAAGGGGCCCGAAGATATCGACTACGTCGTCGTCCGCGAGAACACTGGCGGCCTCTACACGGGAACGGGCGGCATATCCATGAAGGGGACCCCACACGAGGTGGCCGTCCAGTCAATGGTCTACAACCGCTTCCAGGTGGACCGCTGCCTCAGGTACGCCTTCGAGTACACAAAGAAGAGGAACAGGAAGAAGACACTGGCGCTCTGCGGCAAGACTAACGTCCTCACCTTTGCATACGACCTCTGGGAGCGAGCGTTCAACGAGATGGGTGAAAAAGAGTACCCCGACATAACGAGGGAGTACTACCACGTTGACGCCACGTGCATGTGGATGGTTAAGAACCCCGAATGGTTCGACGTAATCGTGACGGGGAACATGTTCGGCGACATCATAACCGACCTGGGAGCCATCACGCAGGGAGGCATGGGAATAGCCGCTGGCGGCAATCTAAACCCGGAAGGCGTATCCATGTTCGAGCCGATAGGCGGCTCCGCGCCCAAGTACACCGGAAAGAACGTGATCAACCCACTCGCGGCAATCGCCGCCGGCCAGATGATGCTCGAGAGCCTTGGCGAGGAAGATGCGGCAGAGGCCGTGGAGGACGCAATGGTAAAAGCACTTCAGAAGGATATAAAGAGCCTCTCGGCTGGTAAGATGGGGATGGGGACGAGCGATGTTGGAGATCTCCTGGTAAAATACATACTTGAAGACTGATACACCAGTCGAAGCAACCGCCTAAGTCGCGAACATCGCTATCAAGAATGCAACCCTGGCATTTCATAGTCGGTATCTTCGCCCTCATCATCGCCATCTTCATATTAAGTTATATGAAGGAAAAGAAAAGGCGTGAAGAACTCAAAAAGGTCTCCGCGCTATTGGGGTTTTCTTTCACGCCGAGGCCCGAAGAGGATATCACCGCGTCCTTCAGTAATCTCAAGATGTTCCAAAAAGGACACTCACGCAAAGCCTACAATGTCCTGCGGGGCAAATGGGGCAGCAACCATTGGATAATCTTCGATTATAAATATACAACGGGGGGCGGAAAGAGCTCCTCCACCCATACCCAGACCATCGCCTGCTCCATGCTTGGTAATGCAAGCCTACCGTCTTTCAATATGGGTCCGGAAAGCATCTTCCACAGAATAGGAGACAAGCTAGGCTTCCATGACATCGATTTCTCCAGCCACCACGAATTCTCGAAAAAGTACCTGTTGAAGGGGAACAACGAGGAAGCTGTAAGAAAATTGTTCGCATCGTGGATCCTTGATTATTTTCAGAACAGGGACAGAATCGTATCAATTGAGGCTGATGGGGACAGAATACTTTTTTATAATCACGGCAAACGAATCAACCCCGGGAATCTGCAAAGCTTTATAGAGGAAGCGGACCAGGCCCTGCGAATGTTTAAGAAATCCATCGGTTAGCTGTATAAAACGGAGGTTAAGAGGAATGGCCAAGAAGTTTAATGTTGTCGTTGTCGGTGTTGGAGCAGTCGGCATCGAGATGCTCCGCGTCTTGAGGCAGAGGGACTTTCCTGTAGCCCAGCTGAAAGTCCTGGCCAGGAGCGCGCGAGACATAGAAGTGGACGGCGTGACCTACCCGGTCCGCAAGGCGGCGCCGGAGGAGTTTGATGGTGCAAACCTCGCCCTCTTCGCCGGGACGGAGGGCGAGAAGGGAGCCGCCGTCACCTACGCGAAGGAAGCGATATCGAGAGGCGCCATAGTCATAGACAACGGAGCTGACTTCAGGATGGACCCGAAGGTCCCCCTCGTCGTCCCGGAGGTCAACCCGGACGACGTGGACTGGAACGAGGGATTAATAGCCAACCCGAACTGCTCCACCATCCAGATGGTCGTCGCCCTCTGGCCCATCTACAGGCGCTCAAAGATAACCAGGATCATCGCCTCGACCTACCAATCCGTCTCGGGAACGGGCCGGTCGGCCATCCGGGAGCTCCGGGAGCAGTCACCCCTCGTCCTGGATGGCAGGCTCGACGAGGTCAGGTGCGAGGCCTACCCCCACAGGATAGCCTTCAACTGCCTGCCCCAGATAGGCTCTTTCAAGGAGATGGAGTACACTACCGAGGAGTGGAAGACCAGGCGAGAGACACACAAGATGTTCCACGACGACTCCATAAAGATCGCCTCGACAACCGTGAGGGTCCCGGTCTTCTACGCACACAGCGAGTCCATCTACATAGAGACAGAGGAGCCCCTCCCGGTCGAAGAGGTGCGAAAGATAATGGAGGAGGCCCCCGGCGTCGTACTCCAGGACGACCCGGCAAACTCCGTCTATCCCCTGCCGGCCGACGCGGCGCACTGCGACGACGTCTTTGTCGGACGGATCCGCAAGGACCCGGACATTGAGACCGGCCTTCACCTATGGGTCGTCTCAGATAACCTGAGAAAGGGAGCCGCTCTCAACGCCGTCCAGATAGCGGAGCTTCTGATAGAGAAGGAAATTCTTTAGGGCTGTTTTGGGCTCCTAGCCGCGGTGAATTCCTCAATTGCCGCGCTCGCCGCCTCCTTGACTCTCTCGGGAAATTTCATGAGACATCTCGCCAGCTGAATACGGGCGCTCCGGTCTTTCGGGGAGAGCTTGACCGCCTTCCTCGCCGCCTCGAGCGCCTTCTCATAATCCCCGCATTTGAAAAGGAGGGATGAGAACCCCATGTTTACCTCCGGGGCAAATTTTGGCTGTTCCACGGAGAGTACCGCGTATAGACTTATCGACAGGACGGGGTGTAAACACATGAGAAATATCAAGCTTACGATCGAGTACGACGGCACCGATTACCTCGGCCTGCAGCTCCAGGCGAAGGGGCGGACGATACAGGGTGAGATCGAGGAAGCGATATTTAAGCTTACCGGGGCAAGAAGCAGGCTGACCGCCTCAGGCAGAACGGACGCAGGCGTCCACGCCCTCAGCCAGGTGGCGAACTTCTCAACGGAATCAAAACTCCCCTGCGAAACGATACGGAGCGGCCTGAACAGCTATCTCCCCCGCGATATCCGGGTACTGGCGGCGGGGGACGTCCCGGAGGACTTCCATGCCCGGAAGGACGCCCGTGGTAAAGTATACGAGTACACCGTCCTCAACAGGGAAGTCTCCTCCCCCCTCCGGAAAAGGTACGCTTACTTCTACAACTATCTCTTGGATATGAATGCCATGAAAAAGGCTGCGGCACAACTCATCGGGGAGCACGACTTCAGCGGGTTTGCAGCGTCAAACCTCGACGTCAAGAGTACTGTCCGGAGGATAACAAGACTGGATATAGATCTGATTAACGCTGAGATCGTCCTCAGTGTCGCCGCGAATGGCTTCCTCAGGCACATGGTGAGGTACATCGCGGGAACGCTCCTGGAAGTCGGCAGGGGAAAGCTCTCCCCGGATGATATCTCTGAAATGCTGCGGGGCAAGAGGCGCGCAGGGCCCGTAGCCCCACCTCACGGCCTTTGCCTCAAGTCTGTCCACTACTGACCGGGTCGCCCCCCTCCAACGGCCGCCACAATGAGCCTTTATCCACACAATATTTTTAAAATTATCTTCTAAATAAAATTCTTAATAATTTTTTAAAATTTTTCTTTACATTTAAGTAAAATTGTATAATATTTCGTAACTCAACATATTCAATAATATTTTAAAAGATGGGGGTACAGTACAATGGCTACTGAAGGTTACAGGAAATTTAAGAAGAATATTCCTCACTGGGTAACGGAAAAGGTGCTCGACTGGAACAGGATACATGGTGTCGACACGGTCCAGGGACTGAACAGAAGGGTCAAAAACGGGTCCTTCCCGGAACTCATAGAGGCAGAAGAGGTACGCTACCAAGACGAAGTGGCGAAGGCAGCGGCACTCATCGCGGAACACCTTGACCGCATCAGGATCGTCATAGTCGCCGGACCCTCCAGTTCGGGAAAGACGACCACGACGACCAAGATATCCGAGAAGCTCCAGAAGCTGGGCTACAGGTTCAAGCTCCTCAACCTCGACAACTACTTCTGGGACCTTGAGCTCCACCCGAAAGACGAGTTCGGCGATTACGATTTCGAGACGCCCCAGGCGCTGGACCTGAAGCTCATCAACCAGCACCTCTGCGAGCTCCTGGAAGGGAAGACGGTCCAGAGCCCGCGCTACAACTTCAAGACCGGCCTCAGGGAAGAGGAGACGGTCCCCTTCAACCTCGAGGAGAACGAGATACTTCTCCTTGACTGTCTCCACGGCCTATACCAGGAAATGACCGACTCGATTCAGGACAGCAAAAAGTTCAGGCTATACATCGAGACGCTCAGCATGATGAGGGGAGTCAACAACAGGTGGATCCGGTGGACGGACATCCGCCTCCTTCGCAGGATGGTCCGCGACAGTTGGCACAGGAGCTACAGCCCGGTCGCGACCATCGGCCACTGGCACTACGTCCGGAAGAGCGAGATGAAGCACATCGTTCCGTTCATAACCAAAGTGGATTACGTTTTCAACGGGGCGCTCTCCTACGAGCTTCCGATCCACAAGAAGTACATGTTCAAATACGTGATCGAGGCTATGGATAAATTCAGGGACATACCCAAGAAGAAGGACGCATACAGGCGCGCCGAGAGGGTATTCAACCTCCTGAACTCCATCGAGGTCTGCGAGAACGACTCAATTGTCCCCAAGGACTCCCTCCTGCGGGAATTCATCGGAGGAAGCAGCTACGAGTACAAGATCTAAGGACGAATCAATTCCAAATGCCCAACGGCGACTCTTAAGCTATCCGCCTGTTGGCCCGGCATACTCCTCGCTCAGGCCGTAAAGAAGCACATCCCTGCCAAGGGGGGTGACGTCCGTGTACTTACCCAGTGACGCCAGGAAGCTATTATTCTCGCACAGGCCGCCGGAGAGGTAGAGCTTCTCCGGCCTTCCGCAGAAGTTGAAGACGTTGTACGCCAGGCCGTGAACGAACCTCGCCAGGGCCTCCGCGGGATCAACCTTGTTTATAATCATGTCGAACATCTTCTCCATCCCGAAGACACCGCATGTTAGCGGAATCCTCTCCCCGGTCACGGGTAGCTTATTGCAGTCGAGGCCGTAGTAACCTGCGAGGAGCTCGATTGTGAAGCCGGTGTTCGCGCCGCAGGACTGGTTCCAGTCCAGTTTCAGCGGCCTGCGTTCCTTCAGCCGGCAGAACTTGATGTCCCGCCCCCCCACGTCCACAATGCTGTATGTCCCCTCTTCAACAAGCCTCATGCTCCCCCGGATCAGCGCGATCAACTCGTTTTCGTAGCGTATTGAGCGGCCCTTCGCCATGTGCCCCGTGCCGATATCGAAAGAACCCGGGTACTTCACGGTGACGTCCTTTGTGGACAGGACATCGAGAACACCCGTGCCGGTGTCGCATATCTTGCTCCAGACCGTGCCGCAATCAGCCAGTATCATCTTTACGTGAGGGCGATGAACGCCTCAACCTTTGCCAGTATGCTGTCGGTGACAGACGTATCAATGTCGATGCAGAGACCGCCGTATTTCCCGGCCAGGAACTTCGCCAGCGCCTGCTTAGCGCAGAACGACTGCGTGAAGAAGACAGTCGGGACCTCCGGGTCAACGTGGAGCTCCAGCTCGAGGTCCGACGGGACACCGGCCTCGACGCACCTCGTCCAGCCGTAAACGTGGGTCGTCGGCGGGAAGAGATCAAGCAGGGAATAGTCGTTCGGCGGGACGCCCCAGAAACCGTGAGTCGGCCTGCAACCGGGTAAGGCCCGCGGTTGCGCCCTAACAACGGAAGCCATAATCCTGTCGAGCTTCTCTTTCAGCGAAAGGCCGGAGGTGCTGATGGTGACAGGCCGGCGGAGATTGTTTGTATTGGTGGTTTGAACAACGTTGAAACCCATCTTCTCCAGGATGACCGCGACGTTTCGCCCGCCGTCGCACTTCTCCTCTCCCACCGAGGCTACGATGACGGCCAGTCTGTCGCCGAGATTGACGGCATTATCGACAATATTGGACAGTATCTTGCAGTATGCTCTCGGCAGCACACCCGAGGAGGGGGCCCCCGTTGCGACGTCAAGGTCGATAAAATCATTGCCGAACCGGGCGCGCGCCTCCTCCAGCACCTCACGCGGCGGATGGCCGTAATAACCGATCATCGATAAACACCAAGCCTTGAATTCATAACGAGTGGTAAGTCTTTAAGCATATTAATATCGACTGGATGATCGCAATAACCAAGATGCAAGATACAATAACCAAACAATATCCAAATTCAAAATCCCAATACCCAAACTTAACAGTTTAAAAACCGAGATTAAATCAAGGCTTGTTTGGTTATTGTTTATTGGTGATTGTTTGTATCTTGTATCTTGTTTCTTGTTTCTTGTTTCTTGCATTTTACACCTTGTATCTTGTATCTTGCCAATCAATGTCTTCAGTGTCTTCAGTGATTATTTATTAAGCAATGGGTCTTGCACCCCCGCCTCCTCGAACGCCCTCTTCCTCTTGAGGCAGCTCAGGCAGCTCATGCAGGGCTCGGGACCGCTGCTCGAATAACACGCCCAGGTGAGATGAAACGGCGCTCCCAACCTCACACCTTCCCTGACTACCTCAGCCTTCTTTTTATTTATAAGGGGGGCGACGACCTCCACGTCGGTCCCCTCCTTGGTCCCCCACCCGACCATGGCGTTGAAGGAATCGATAAAGCCCTTCCGGCAATCGGGGTAACCGGCGGCGTCCTCCTCCATGGCGCCGATGAAGACCTTCTTCGCCCCGATGACTTCGGCCCACGCGACGGCAATGCTCAACAGAACGGCGTTCCTGAAAGGAACGTATGTGGATGGCGTCGATGGGGACCCCTCATCGCCTTCGGGAACGTCCATTGCCCGGTCCAGGAGGGCCGAGCCGCCGATTATCCCGTAGAACGGAAGGGCGGATATGAGCCGCCGCGACGGGGGTATCTTGTAGTATTCACAGAGATCGAGAAAGGCCTTAAGCTCCCTCTCCTCGGTCCTCTGCCCGTACTTCGCGTGGAACGCCCAGACCTCGTAAGACCGGGCGGCGCGCGAGGCGGCGACGCAGCTATCCATACCGCCGCTCATCAGGACAACAGCTCTTTCCATAGCTCCACTCCACCCGCGTTTTACATTTATGGAACGGTTGTAGATTTGCAATACTTTTTCAAACGGTCAAGCTTTTTCCGTTGACATCAGTACAATATATGGTATTTTCATTTTTGAGATAAAACCACAACTCACCCAGCGGTGAAGGAGGTCCTTATGTCACGAAGAGTAATTGTCTTTCTCCTGCTTTCTTTCGCTGTACTCCTTGCGGCGACCGCAGCGCAGGCCGGCGAGCACAAGTACGGGTTCAAGGTCTATACCGTTCTGGCGTCGGACTTCAGGGAAGGCTTCGGGCCGGACCTGGTCCTGATAAAGGACGACTTAAAGAAGACCGGTTATACGTTTTTTACACCGATCAACGAGAGAAAGCTCAGAATCAGGCTGGGGGAGACCCAGGCGATACCAATCCCCGGAGGCAGCTCTTTCGCAATTTCACCGAAAGTGTTTCAGGACAAGAAGCTCTACGTCGATATATGCCTGACCGGCAATGATAAGGATTTCAGTTTCTACGACTCGGCCCCCGTCATCGGCACCATGGCAGGAAAGGCTTTCATCTTCGGGGAAGACGACTCGCTTCTCCTTATAGGCCCGAAGACGCGGTGGGGCTCGATCATCTTCGTAATACATGAGATAGATCTTTAAGGGAAAGCCCGGGAGTTCAAAAACGGGCAGCTAAGGAGGTCCTCCATGCAGAGATTCACCCTGATTCTGCTATCGACTATATTTATCGCTTTTTCCGCCCTGCCTGAAGCCGGCGCCCAGAGAAAGTTCGAGTTCGACGTTTACACGGTATTCGCGTCGGACTTCCGCCACGACATCGGGGATGACCTGTGCCGGGTGAAGGGCTGCCTTAAGAAGCTTCCCTATACCGCATACACAAGGCTCGACAAGAAGCACTTCAAGCTCCTACTCGGCCGGACGGCGGCGATCCCAATCCCGGGGAACAGCACTCTCAATGTATCGCCCAAGGTCTATTACGGGAAAGACGCGTACGTCCAGGTGTGGCTCACGGGAGAGGACAAGGGCCTGACGTTCTACGATCCCGAGAATTCCGTCAGCATCCTCTCGGGCCCGGCGTTCAGGATTAAAGATGGCGACAAGATCTGCCTCGTGGGGCCCTCAACGCGGTGGGGAACGCTCATCTTCGTAATCGACACCGACGTGGAAGGTCTCAGGGAGAAGGGGATCTAAGACCCATCCTGTCCTGCTCTTCCCTGTCGAAGAGAAAGACGGCGACCGCGATGACCGTCGTGTAGCCCGATGTAATCACCGCCGACTGGGTGATGTTCGTTGCCTTCACGATCTTGCCGCTCATTCGGTACACTTCTTTCTGCTCATCCCAGCTCTTATTCTCATCGAACTCCAAGCCAAGCGTCGAGGCAAGCATGGCCGCGGCCATGTCTTCGGCCTCGTCGCCCGCCGCTTCGTCCGTCTGGCCGTAAGCGTGGTGCTCGCTCAGGTAGCCGTATGAATTTTTGTCGGTCGGGACAGCTATTCCGATAGAGGAGGCTATCAGGCGGTGGGGCTCGTTGGAGCTGCACCTCGCCATCACGCAGAAGGTGATCTGGCCCGGAACAATCTCCTTCACGCCCCTGGCCCTGCGGATTATCTTGCAGCGGGGAGGCAGGATGCTCGACACCTGGACCAGATTGCACTTCTCGATGCCGGCGTCCCGCAGGGCCAGCTCGAAAGAGCGCAGCTCCTGCTTGTGCCTGCCGACACCTCTTGTAAGGAAAAGCCTTTCCGGAACGAGAAACACAGCAAAAGATCCTTTCAACGATGGTAGATATTAAATCATTGCGCCGGGATTTCAACCTTTTTTAAAGAATAGTGAAAGGCGGGCTCAGTTCCCGTTCAGTTTTCTCAGCAGCTTCTTTATTCCGCCGAGCCGCGGATAGATGGAGAGGGCGCGGTCGAGATTGAGCCTTGCGCACGCGAGGTCATCGAGCGAGGCATAGGCTTCGGCGACCTTCTTGTAGAAATGCGCCCGGTCCATCTTCGGAAACTTGATGTCCACCATCCTGTCAAAGCACTCCAGCGCCACGCGCGGGACCCTGACGCGCGGGATATCGTGGCAGCAAATCCTCGTGATCCTGTCCTTTATCTCGCCGGAGAAGTGATTGTAATAGGAGCACCTCTTGTCCTCGAAATAGACCTCCCGGTAAAGGCGCAGGGCCTCGTCGATATTGCCCGCGAGCTGGTAGGCCTCGGCAAGGAGGAACTTGCAGTCGAGGTAATCCGGCACGCTCAGATAATCGATGAGGTCAAAGCCGCCGTTCCCGGAAACCAGCTCATCGTAGAGCCTCAGTGCCATTGCCCGTTCGCCCCTTACCAGATCGAAAAGAAGCATCCTGGCTTTTGCAGCTATATCGCCTTCCCTCTTTCTCAGCCTCTCCCAGTAGGCCTTCCGCAGCTCATTCTCTATCCCCTTGGGGAGCGTCCTGTTATAGGCGACCCTCTTATCGCTGTCCCTCAACACGGAGTAGGCCGCGAGAATCCGGAGCATCTTATCGTGCGCCCACCGCGCCCTCGAAGGGTTCGAATCGGGGTGATACTTCTTGGCGAGCCTCCTGAAAGACATTTTTATCTCCTCATCGGAGGCGCCCCGGCCGACTTTGAGGATATCGTAATGGGTCGTCATGCCTACTTGATCTTCTTCTCGTAGAACTCGACGCACTTCGGGCAGGCGCCGTCTTCCTGGACCCACTCCGGCCGGTATTTCTTGATAAGCTCGTATAACCAGCTTTGTTCAATGATATGAAGGGACTGGTCATGGCCGCCCTTCCCGCATATGGGGCATTTCCCTTTTTTCTCTTTCATATCGCCTTTTATTATACCAGATGCGCCAGCTCCTGGTATAGTCGCCCCATTTTGCTGTGTATGTTTCTGGATTACTAAGATCAAGTTGATTTCGGATTTGTTTAGGCGATCTTCTCAACCTGGATCAACTCGATTCCTCTTGCCCGCAGCTTCCTGTCGTAGCGCGCGACAGCTGCAAACGCGCATGCAGCGGCGGCAATACCAGCGAGAAGCGAGAGGGGATCCCGGTACGCCCTGGTCCAGAGCGAATATTCAACGGCCAGGATGGCGGCCACGAACGCGATAAGGGGGACACAGAAAACGAGGCCGGCAGCCCTGAGCCTCGCGCGGGGCTCAACAACGATATCCACAGCGTCTCCCGGCTCCAGCTCCGGGGACGCATCGACCACTATCTCTCTATGGCCGCCGCCAACCGCGCTGCAGAGGCCGCACCGCGAGCAAGCGGCGCCCTCCGACATCCGTATGACGGTCTTCCCTCCCGAGATCCGTGCGACAATTCCCCTCTCTCTCATATTAACACCACCAAATCAACCGCAAAGGCGCCCTTCGACAATCCCAGGATCCAAGGTCAAAAATC
>JAVCDC010000024.1 GCA_030765135.1 Candidatus Tritonobacter lacicola
AAATCGATAACAAACGTGAAGCGTATCTCGTGAAGCGTGAAGCGAAAAAATAGACAAGATACGTCAAATCAGAAACTGGAAACTGGAAGCTCATATTATTGAAACTAGGAGTGTGTCTGAGTAATTGTCATTTTGGTTATCATCATTGTCATTGCGAGGAGCTTAGCGACGAAGCAATCGTGTGCCTGGCATGGATATTGACTAGGAGGTGAAAGTCCTTTACTGGCCCGACAGGGGGAACAGTTAGCCTAAGCAAGGGCTGCCGTCGTGAGGCGGGGTCTGAAGGAAGCCGAAGGCAAAACGCTGCCCCGACGAACAGAAATCGCATAGAAGGCTTAATGACCGGGTAAGGATCCGATTGCGCCCGAAGCCCAGTACCTGTACGGAGGTCATTGAGTAAATGCGGCGGGGATAAGCGGGAAAGTCAATATTCTTACCCAGGGAGATCTGTGTCGTGGCCACTGGCTACCGAGATCATGAGATCGAGGGATAGCGACACAGAAGTCAGCAGAAGGCATATTAGGCCGAAGTTCGACCCGGCTGAAGGCCTGAACGCAGACTATGGACAATAGACCCGAATTTCGACAGGAACCACGGATGCAGAAAATGAGTCAACCAACTTATGCCACACCAGAGAGCAGGGGGCGGAACCCTCAAGGGTATGGTGGGGTGCGTCTCAGTCCTGCGGCGAGGATGGGAAAACTATGTCCTGAAGCTGAAGTTTCAGAAAGGTCTGTGAACCGCCGTGATACGGAACCGTATGTCCGGTGGTGTGAGAGGTTGGGGGCGCAAGCCCCCCGCCTACTCGATTCATCACGTTGTATGAGAGAGGGTTCTGTTGAGGTCTAGAGATTGCTTCGCCCCTCTGGGGCTCGCAATGACATTTTAAAGGTTACTCGGACAGGCTCCTAGAAACCGGAAACTGGAATCGCAGTAGTAATTGTTTTTCTTTCTCCCCTTAGCGTGGAGTTTTCATTTTTCCCCTCTCCCCCCATTTTGGGGGAGAGGGGCGGGGGTGAGGGGGGTTAACGACGGTTGAAAGTAGAAAGTTCAAAGAAAAAAAGGATCAATGCATAACCGTGTAAATTCCTTTAGGTTTGAAACCTTCAGCTTTGGACTGAATTTTCCCCTCTCCCCCCCCATTTGGGGGGAGAGGGCAGGGTGAGGGGGGCGTGAATTCTACATGAAAAAGAGAGCTCGCCAGCTTAGGGAAAGACAGACTGCCACCGAAGCACGTCTTTGGTATCACTTGCGAAATCGTAGAATGAAGGGTAATAAATTTCGTCGTCAGCATCCTATAGGTAAATATGTTGTAGATTTCTATTGCCCGAATGCCTGCCTGGCTATTGAACTAGATGGGGGTGGTCATGCTGAAGAGAAACAGAAAATATATGATGATGAACGTGAAAAAATTTTGGCATCATATGGAGTCAAGGTGGTGCGTTTCTGGGATAATGAAGTATGGCAGGAACTTGAGAGTGTATTGCAGAGAATCTGGGATATCTTACCGGAGAACCCCTCACCCTAACTCCGTCAACAAGTGCCGGACGTTCCGCCTCTCCCCTTGGCAAGGGGAGAGGGGAATATTATAAGAGAAAGGTAATTACTTCGAAGGCAAGTATAGACAAGTTCAGTGTTATAATTAACGAGTTAGGCCCAAAACTTAACACCTTCATTAAAACAACAAGCTGAATTATCCCATCTCCCCCCATTTTTGGGGGAGAGGGCAGGGTGAGGGGGGATAAATACGGTTTATAGTTTCTGGTTGCTGGTTTCTAGTTTCATTAATATAAGCTTTTGGTTTTAAGTCCATGACTGCTTCAAAAACACTCATCTTCTTCATGGTGTTGTCCCTAATCCTCCGCCTCTTCCTCTGTTTCCAGGCGCCGGAGGTGCTGATTTCCAGGGTCGCCTCGGACGACATGTTCTACTACCTCTGCATTGCCCGGTCCATCGGAGAAGGCCTTGGTGCGACGGCTGACGGCGAGAACGTTACCAACGGCTTCCACCCCCTCTGGGCCCTCACGCTCGTTCCCCTCTCCCGCGTTGTCGGAGAGGGTGACAGCATGCTCCAGTGGTCGCTTGCCCTCCTCTCGCTCTTCTCCGTCCTCTCGGCGTGGTTCCTGTACAGGATCGCCCGGCTATTTTGCGGGGAAGCGTCCTCGCTTCTCGCGGCCCTCCTCTGGCTCTTCTGCCCGTATCCGCTCCTGGTGGCGCTGGCGGGCGTCGAGGCGCCCCTTTTCGTCCTCATGCTTGGCGCGGCATCTTACGTCTACCTTCTTTTGAGGAGGAAGTCCCTCCCGGCCGATGCTTCGCGCTGGAGGTGGGCGGGCGTCGGCCTGCTGGCGGGAGCCGCCGTCCTGGCCCGTATCGACGGCCTCGTCCTTGCCGCCTTCATCTTTATAGATGTCCTCTTCGGAAAGAGGGACGTGAGCCTTCCCTGCCGTCTGGGCCGTGCCCTCTCCTTCGCCTGTGCGTGCTTCCTCGTGACACTTCCTTGGTTCGCCTGGTCTTATATGAGGACCGGCTACCTTCTTCAGGTGAGCGGCAAGGCCATTTATCACCAGCAGCACTTCATCTTTTGGGCGCAACACGGTACTGCCTCTCTTGGTGAGTACGCTTCGGTGTGGGTCGCCATGGTCCTCTCGAATCTCCAGGGGGCCTTGCAGTCTGTACTGTTTCTGTGCGGTTTCAAGACCGGTCTCTTCTACGCCGTCTTTGCCATGTTCGCCGTCATCTTTATTTTCGCGGCGATACTTGCTCCGCGCCGGTTCAGGGAGTGGGCGGGAAAGCTCGCGCCCCTGCTGTTCCTTTTCTGTTACGGCCTGCTCATGTTCTTCCTCTATTGCGG
This sequence comes from Candidatus Tritonobacter lacicola, assembly GCA_030765135.1. GTDB lineage: Bacteria > Auribacterota > Tritonobacteria > Tritonobacterales > Tritonobacteraceae > Tritonobacter > Tritonobacter lacicola. Next base: position 2,852 of record JAVCDC010000024.1, read on the forward strand.
TTACCTCTGGTACAACCAGAACTGGTACTATTACTCGATTTTCTTCATTGTGCTGATCCTGGGCGCCTGCCTTATCGACCTCCTGGACAGAACGCTTTTCAGCTTCATCCCCCGGCACGGGAGAACTTACCTGTGGGCCGCGCTCTTCGTCCTTTTGACCGGCCTTTCCCTGCTCGGGACATTCCGTTGGTGGGAGAGAGGCATCAGGGGATGGCAGATAGACGGCTACCGCACGGCGATGTGGGTGAAGGACAACGTGCCCAAGGAGAGCCGCATCGGCTCCTTCAACTCCGGCCTCCTTGCCTACTACTGCCCTCAGACAGTCATCAACCTCGACGGTGTTGTCAACGGCGCCTCCTACAGGGCGATGAAGGAGGGCAAGAGCTTCTCCCACATACGAAAGGAGCGGTTGGATTATATCGTCGAGACGCCCCTCTCCCTCCGCTTCCGGGCCGCCCACTCCGAGCGTGAGTTCCTCTCCTCTCTGGCGCCCATTCACGCCGAGGCCACCTACCCCGAATCCATCGCCCGCCGCAACCCGGTCACCGTCTATAGGATATTGCCTTGAGGAAATGATTTCCAAGTTTCAAATTTCAAGTTTCAGGTTTTCCAGTTTCATTAATATAAGTTTTAGTAAGGTTCTCTCGCCAAGGCACCAAGAACGCAGAGAACAGCAAACAAAAATAAAGAAATTAGACAGGATAACCCCGATAAATAGGGGCAGGCACGATGAACAGGATGTGAGATACGAGATGCTGGATGCTCGTAATTAAAAGGAGTTTGTATCTAGTATTTAGAATCTAGTATCAAATCTTGTGAATTTATTTGAACTTTAGGCTTTCAACTTAGTGCTGAATTATCCCCTCTCCCCCCAATTTTTTGGGGGGAGAGGGCAGGGTGAGGGGGGCTAAAGACGGTTTATAGTTTCTGGTTGCTGGTTTCCAGATTCCAGTTTCTGATTTGACGTATCTTGTCTATTTTTTCGCTTCACGCTTCACGAGATACGCTTCACGTTTGTTATGGAGTTTCTGGTTTCGTCATTCATTCTGGTTTCGGATTTCTGGTTTAGGATTGTAGGTATCTTGCTTCATTGAAAAGTTATAAGCATATTTGTACGTTTTTCTTGCTCTCCGGAATCCTCGCCCTGGCTCTCCTTCTCCGCCTCCGCGGTATCACCTGGGGCCTTCCCCACGATCCGTACTTCACTCTCTACCATCCCGACGAGTTCATGTCCCTGCTGTGCCTCTCAAGGATGAGGCCGGCCCTCCTGGATCTCAATCCCCGATACTTCGTGAACCCCACGCTCTACTATTACGTTGCCGGCGCGTTCCTCCAGCTCCTCTCTCTTGTGAGCGACAGGTTTGTCTCGCCCTTCGGCCCGGGAAAGATCCCCGTCGAGCAGCTTCGATGCCTCCTCCTTGGCGCGAGGTCTGTGACAGTTTTTATGGGTGCACTCACTGTTTTCCTCATCTACGAGGCGGGGCGTAAGCTGTACGATAGAACGGCCGGCCTCCTGGCGGCCCTCTTCCTTGCTGTCATTCCCCTCCACGTCGTTCACTCGCACTATTTCACGGTCAACGTGGCTGGTGCGATGTGGGTCGCCCTCGTACTTGTACTGGCCGAGCGGATCTGGCGCTCGGGCTCCATGTGGTGGTATCTCCTGGCCGGTCTTGCTATCGGTCTGGCAACCGCCACGAAGTACCTCGGCCTCCTGCTCATAATACCCGTCCTGACCGCCCATCTTCTGGGGCGGGGAGGGGGGAGGTCTTTGAAAGTGCTGCTTCTGCTCGTGGCGATTGCGATCGCCTTCGTCGCCGGCTGCCCCTATTCGGTCCTGTCGCCGGGGCAGTTCGGCGCTGATTTTTACGAGATGATGAGGTTCAATCTCTTCCCGCCGAGCCTCCTCCGCCTCCTGGCGAGCCTCTACTACGGATTCGGCCTTCCCGCTCTTATCCTGGCGTTTCTCTGCGTCGTCCTTCTTCTCGTCGAGAGAAAGAAGCAGGACTGGATACTCCTCTCCTTCCTCATCCCGTTTTTTCTCCTGTCCTGGTACAGGGCGTCCCACTTCACGCGCCACCTCCTGCCCGCGGTGCCTGTCCTGGCGCTCGCTGTCGGACGCGGTGTGGAAATCGTGTGGCGTCGCCGTCCCGGCCGAGCGTGGCTGACTGCCATTACTCTTATATGTGCGCTCGCTGTCCTCTACACGGCATTCTACTCGTGGAGCTATCTGTCGGTCATGGCCGGAGAGGACCCCCGGGACGAGTGCGGCCGGTGGATTGCCGACAACATCGAGGAGGGGAGGGGGGTGGGCCTCTTCAGCCCTCCCTGGTTCTTCACGCCTCCATTCGATACGACTGTCTATCCCCCCGTTCTTATTTTCAGGAACATGGAGGGCCTCGACCTTCATTCTCCCGAATGTTACGTCATCACCAGCTTCGAGTACGACTGGATGTCGCACATCAACAGCGGCGCGGGCATGTACATCCGGGATGATTTCAAACAGGAGCTCGCCGACACGAAGTCGTTCATGGAGCGAGACCTCCCCGCCGCGGGCTACAAACTCGGGGCGGTTTTCTCGAGCGACGTCCGCCCCCCTATATTCGGAGACTGCGGCCTACGTATCCCCCACGACTGGGAGTACCCCGCCCCGGAAATCAAGCTGTTCCTGAAAGGGAATACTGGTGGTTGATTGTAAGAGTCGGAGCGCCATCTTGGGCGCTGAATCATAAGCAATTCCGCATGGTGTCTGTCCCTGGAAGTCTCCTAGAATTCTGTATAACTGTGGTCCATCTGCGGCGTGAACCAAGTACATAGATTTCTCACTTTCGTGCGAAAGTGAGAAATCTATGTGGAGGATAGAATATATTCTTGCTTTTCCAATTGACGAACGAATGACTATGCCGCAAAATTGTGAAAAAGAAATTCTATCTAATATTAATGTTGGCTCTAGAGATGGCATGAACAAAAGGACTATTCCTCATTTGGTGAAGGTCCTAAGGAACAAGGCCACTGTTATCACGCGTGCCGTGTTCTGGCGTATTCACCACGATAGCGGGAAAGAAGATGTCCACCTGAAGGTGGGGCGTTACAAGAAGCCTAAAGCCTGGAATGAAGGAGAGGAACCGGAATCCCTGTCACCCAAGAGTGAACTGACGCTAGACGATGAGGAATTCCGGAATCTCATTGAGTTCGTTCAGGAGAACTATGAGCCTTTCAAGTCAGGAACTAAGGCATTCATCCCCCTGGACCGTCCCCTAGATTCGCACACGGCCAATGCCGTCAAGGGTCTATTTAACCATCCCGAGAAACTCGACCTTGTCGAATTCATCGCGCGACACGACATCATACCCGAACACTTGATGTTGGCGCTGCACCTTAAGAAACGTATGCAGGCAATAGCTGAGTTTGAAGCAATGCTGTTGCACAATCTGGTCGAACAACCATGGCAGAAGTGGTTCCAGAAGAACGGATGGGTTCTCGGCACAGACTTTGTCCGTGTTCTGGACGAACGCAGCATAGACACAAAGCATATCAGTGACTTCCTTATGGAAGCATATGATGGGTTTCTTGATATTGTTGAAATCAAGCGACCTGAAGGAAAACTGAGTTTCTGGGCGGCCACACAGGACCATGGAAACTACTTTCCGTCGTCTGATCTTACGAAAGCCATAACTCAGGCTTCCCGCTATCTTTACGAAGTCGAAAGAGAAGCCAACAGCGTGAAGTTTCTTGAGCGCGTTGATCACGTCAAAACGATTAAACCACGGTGTATCCTCATCTTCGGTCGATCCCATGACTGGAATAGCGAACAGCGTGAATCGTACCGGATTCTAAACTCAGGTTTCCATAACCTCACGATACTTACTTACGATCACGTTTTAGAGAGAGCACGAAGCCTGATTAGACATAATGAGAAGAGCCAACAACCGGATTCAGGCGATTCAGAAAGGCCCGCGGGCGTCCCTTTCTGAACGCCTGATCTGAGGCGTTATACTGAAAAGAGAATTATGAAACTATTATTAACAACACCGTTAGTGCTTCTGTGTTTTTTATGCGCCGTAGTACAGGCACAAGACTTCAATTCAAAATTGGGTGGTATTGGGGTTGAAATCGAGCCTACAGATAATGGTATTTTGATCAAGCGAATCCTCCCAAATACTCCTGCATCATTAGTCGATCTTAGGGCAGGAGATTTAATAATAAAAATAGATGGTCGTCAAGCTTCTGCTTTAAACGCAAAAGAAGCGGTGATAGTGCTAAGAGGAAAAGTAGGATCAGTTGTGCAATTATCTATTTCACGGTTAGGTCAAGATCAAGAAATAAATGTAAAAGTTAAAAGGGACATCATCTACATTTCACGCCAGGTCTATTATTAATAACACCTTTGAAATAAATGTCTCAGTATAAACAGTCGCTCGAGCAGTCCAAGCAGTTCAGTTCGCCGTTAGACTTCTGGAGACTATGCATAATGAGAGATAAGGAAAAACTGTTTATCTTTTTCATTTTATTATGCTGTTTATCCTTATTTTCGTGTTCAGCATTATTTAATGGTATGTTTGAGGATGTTGGAGAAACTATGGTGGGGGCATTTAAACTTAGCGGTATTGCAGGAACATACTATGCAATGAATCAGCAATGGCCCAAAGATGAGGAAGAGCTTAGAACATTTGCCCAAAAGAACAGTCTTGATTTCGACTGGTCTGGATATTCCGAGATTCAATTCACTCCTCAGGCTGATGGCAGCTTAATCATAGAGGCAGATCTTGCTCCACCAAATTCAGGTAGTTGGACTGGAACCGTAACTGTTCCGAAAGATAATGAGCAGTATCCAGACAAAACGTAAAGTTGAACAAATCGCTTCATCTGTCCTGAGAAACGCGGCTTTTTTCATTTAGCAGCCCCAGGTGTGGCAAACGTCGGCGGTTGGTTTGGTAGGTAGGTGGTGTAGTTTTCAGGCAGGTGAGCTTTAGGTTCTCAAGGAATGAAAGCCAAGAAAAAGAGTTTGCAAGATTATTTAAGATTGCTTGAAAGCAATGATAAAAGAGTAAGAGAAAAAGCTATCAGGTTTATCGGTGAACGGATTGGAAGGCTGGCGGTCCATGGGCATAAGGATATAATCGGTAAGAGTTCCTTACCTATCTGCCCTGGCCCTGCTTATCACTACCATCGCTATTTCTTAAGCGGCCAATAAAATAATCAAGCGAGGA
>JAVCDC010000131.1 GCA_030765135.1 Candidatus Tritonobacter lacicola
CCCATTCTTGGACCCCCTTATCTTTTATCCTTTTCTGCAACCGGCAATCTATATCGTCTTTCGTCGCGAGCTTGCCCTGTTTATCCTGCTTGTCCTGAGCGGAGCCGAAGGGAGCGAAGTCGAAGGGTCATTCGCCATGTGTTTCCGGTGTCCGCAGTCCTTTTTCACAAAAGTCTAAAGCGCAGGTGACCCCCTTCCCCCTAACAAGGGAAGATTTAATATTTAAGATGCGGACCCTTTTGTCTATTGACACGGCACCTTTAATGGGTGACCCCAATTCTACAAATCCTCTTTTGACCTTACCTCATTTCCTGCCTTCGTATTAGCTCCGGATGGAATTTCACAAGCCAGTCAGCAATGGTTTTCCTCAAACTCTTTGCTAAAGTAACGATCTCCTCAGCTTCAGCGTCACTTATGGCACCAGCTCGTTCGTACACTCCTACGTTTCGTTTCTTTCGGGCAACTTCAAGACGATCAGCTATATTTCGAGCTTTCTCTCCTAAAGTAAGTGGAAGAGAATTAATGAGACGATAATGATGCTGACCGCGCGCGGGCCGGTAACCACGCGCGGCCAAAGCAGCGGCAGCGCTATTGAGAGCTGCGCTGTAGGCTATATTGTGTTTCCAATCCGGGTCAATACCCGGACTTGAAGCTGATTTGATATCTCTATCTGCTATAGCCAGCAAGTCCGCAATTTCTTCAGGGCTGGTCCTGTGCTCAACCAGCCATTGCGCCTTCAGCCAATTTTCCAAACTCATCCCGGTCACCTACGATAAAAATCTTCTTGCCTTTCGCGACGCTGGTGCAGAAATGATGCGCTGCACTCAGCTTCTTCGCATACTCTCTCCGGCTATAGACAGTGGGATTGATCTCTCGAGCAAGAAGTTCCTGGGCCGATTTGAGCAATGGAACCAGCTCGTTAAACGACACATCGCCTATCACCATGAGATCGATATCGCTTTCGGCCTGCTCATCACCCTGGGCAAATGATCCATAAACGAATGAGAATTCAATAGACGGCAATATCTCTTCAAGTGCGTTTCTCAATACGTCAACCACGCCGCCCGTTTTAATTATGAGCCCTCTAAGCTCAGGGTAGATCGGGTTACCGGTATTTATGCGGTAGTAAACCCGGTTACCATCAACCCGGCGAAGTATTATCCTACCGTTGACCAAGGAGGCGAGCTCCCGCTGGACGGCTCCCTGCCCCATCCTGCTCATTCTGATTAACTGGCGGAGGTAGAACTCCTTTTGAGGATGGACGAGAAGTATGCCAAGCAGACGTTGCCGCACCTTTGTAAACAGGGAATCGATCATGCTCATTGTCTTATTGTACCTAATTAGGGTACGATTGTACCCTAATTAGGTACAAAGTCAATCTAAAAAGCGGTGGGCGGCACGCTTAAGCAGGTCAGAGCGCTGCGGATAATCCGCATGACTGCCATAGGCAAGATCTGACGCTTCGGAACGAAGACCTGGAACCGATACTTGATCTTGAAGCTATACCGCCCACCAATGACGATAGTACCACAAGATCCTTACTGCACCATAGATCAAAATCCCATTCCCGGCGGGCGGAATGGCCGGTTGTAAACCGTTCTTTAGTGGCCGGTTTTAAGTGGCCGCTGACATCGCACTAGGGAGCAGAGGATAGGGCAGTGATGAAGAGCAGGTTTCAGGAAAAGTGGGGATTGCCTTTCAAGGCCCCAGTTAAACTGTTAAAGCGCTAACCCTCTTACCCAACTCAATGTGCTATACTTTTTATAGTTTGGCATCAGTCCCGTGGAGAGTTATTTGGTTCATCATCAAGAGAGAGGTGCGGCTATGAAATGCAGTAAATACATTCTCATCTGCCTCTGCGCGGCATTGCACGGCGCAGCGGCATGGGGGCAGGAGGATATCCCGGCCGCCTTCTACCAGAGGGCGCTCGCGATGATACAATCCGCCCAAAACAAGCAGTTACAGAAGGAAAATTCGACCGCGCAGGGGCAATATCGCCTGGCGGAGAGAAACCTCCGCGTGCTCCAAAAGAGGTACCCGGACTACAAGCCATCCGAAATAGCCGCTCAAGTAACGGCGTGCCAGGAGAAAATAGCGGCTCTCGAGGATGAGTCCCAGCAGCTGCCCCCTAAGCTTCCCGATAAGCTTCCCGAGGGCTGCATACGAGTCTTGCCTGGCATGAGTCGAGGGGGAACACGCTACGGGAAGGGGCAGTTGCTCGCGAGCAAGGTGAAAAAGGTCAGCGACGGCGAATACGAGGTGGGCAAATACACGGTGCGAATTACACGCGCGGGGAGCAAGATCGGGGCTTCCTGTACCTGCCCGGATTTCCTGTACAACAGTTTGGGGAAAGGTGACGCCTGCAAGCATATATGGGCCATTATCATAAAGGAGGGCCTGCTCTAAGGCGCCGGCAAAAGGTAGAGAACACTCCTCGGGGCCTGTTTCCCCGCACCCACGGTTCAATCCGGGGGTGCTTACCATTCTTACGCTTCACGATATGCGCTTTGCGATCTTTGCTTTATTCTATCCTTTCGTTACACATCTCACATTACACATTCCGCATTCCTTAACTGATTCTTCTCAACTCTCTTTGATCTGTATTTTTCGCAATACGCCTTACGCACGACGCAATACGAAATAATGTTTCCGGAGCCCGCGAACCTTTTTTACAAAAGTCTAAAGCGCAAGTCTGACCCCCTTCCCCCTAATAAAGGGAAGATTTAATATTTAAGATGCGGACCCTACTGTAAAAATGCGGACTGAAGAAACAACGGTGCGAAACAGACTATCGAGCGTGATCGTGGTGGCAACTCTATCAAAGTCTTTTAAAAGATTGTTGAATAGGGATCCTTTTGTCTATTAACACGGCACCTTTAATGGGTGACCCCAGAAGACACCCATTCTTATTTCATTCGGTGAGAGGCGGTGGGAAGATAGCCGGAAAATAATGCCCCTAACGCTTGTCATTGGGGGGCCTTTGAAGTGACTGCCAAATTTTCGATTTAGTTTTTATTCTTCATCATAAGAGCAACCAATAGCGTGCTGATTGTCGAAAAAATAGCATACACAAATACTACCGCAGGGACAGCGGTTCCGGCATAATTATTCATGGCAATAACCATTGCTGCCGGACCATTCCGGACGCCTGAGTTTAAGGCCATTGCCTTTCTTTTTTCAACTCCTTCCCCTCCCATGTACCAGCCGATGGCAACACAGGCAACAAACATGATCATCATTCCGATCGGGACCTTATAACTGAATCCGCCGAACTTATGATATTGTGTTATTGTCAATAGAATACAGGTGAGGATAAAAAGGACATTTGAAGCGTGCCAAAGCGGCTTTATTATCTTTTTGGCAAGCTGCTTGTGTGTTTGATTGATAATGAATCCTGTAGACAGGGGAATGAGCTGTCCTATGAGAATTACTTTAAAAATTTTCAGGCAGTTGATTTCTAAGTTGGGTGATTCTACCAGATAGTGAACTAGAAATTTAAGAAGCCACGGTGAAGTAAATGCAGAGACAATGGCAAGAATAACCATAAGTCCTATGGAAAAAGGAAGGTCACCTTTGGCTATCGCAGTAAATAGTGGAGCCAGAGATGCTCCTGAAAAAATAACAGCGATCAGAAACCCGACAGCTAAAGGAGGAGATGGATTAAACATCAGGAGGATTCCAAAACCGATTAGCGGCAAGATAAGGATATTCGTTACGATTCCTTTCAGAACGGCTTTTGTTTGCCTTGCCGATTTCAGAACCTCGGAAAATGTGACGGATATTCCCATCTGAAACATGACCGAGAAAAACCAGAGAAAGGTACATAAGTTTGCGACTTGTGATAAATTCATAATAAATAGTAATATCATAAAATAAGGAAAAAAGGAAAGGAGAAGATTAAGTGAAAGATATACATTCAAGAGACATATCAAATGTAGCTATTATCGGCGGTGGAATCCTCGGTGCTCAGATCGCGGTTCAAACGGCTTGCTTTGGGTATACTGTCTTCCTCTATGACAGTTCAGCGCAGGCCTTTGACCTCTCGATTCAAAACGCGGCAGCCGCTATGAAAGCCGGGGGAAAAGGACCGGTAGTACCTATAGAACAATGGGAAAAAGGTATCCGTAAAGTCGTTATTACAACCCTAATGGAAGCTGCCCTTAAAAATGCTGACTTAGTTATTGAGGCCATCCCGGAAGACCTTGAACTTAAACGTAGGATTTTTGCACAGATTGATTCAATGACACCCCAAAAAGCTATTCTGGCAACGAACAGTTCTACACTGCCGATTTCAAAGATAGAGGATGCGACACAACGGCCAGAGCAATGTTTGAATTTACATTTTTATATGCCGGCAACAGGGAATAACTTAGTGGATATTATGCGCGGCAGCAAGACTTCAGATGAAGTTATGGAAGCAGGCGAACAGTGGATCACTTCTATTGGATGTATCCCGCTACCAATTAAGAAAGAAAGTTTCGGGTTTTGCTTTAATCGTGTCTGGCGCTCGGTTAAACGTGAGGCATTACTTATGTGGGCAGAAGGAATTGTAGATTTCAGAGATATCGACCGGGCCTGGATGACTGCTTTTGGTACAGAAGTCGGCCCTTTCGGACTTATGGACTTTACGGGACTGAACGTCACCTATGCTGTCGAGTTATCCTACTATAATGAGTCAAAAGATGAACGAGACAAGCCGCCTGAGGCCTTGAAGGCCATGGTTGAGCGTGGAGAACTCGGCGTTAAGACAGGAAAGGGCTTTTACTCTTACCCGAACCCTGAGTTTGCTTTAGAAAATTTTATCTCAGGAAAAATAGGGAGCTTGTCATCATGAATGAGAATCAAGCAAGGGTGTTAAAAGGTATTACTCGAATCGAAGGTTCGGTTGAGGGCGAAGCACTGGTTACGACTGAATTTCTCAGTCACCTGGTGAATGCTATTGATTCCAACGGAGTTGTTCGGATATTCGGCCACCCCCTTCAGGGGCAGTCATACGCGGATAAGGTTATTGTTTATGATACCGATAAGTTCTCCACCGGAGGAGCATGGGGATTATATTTCAAGAATAAGATCACCGGCAAAGGACCACGCGCACTGATCTGCCGTACAGTGCATCCTATCAGTGTCGGAGGTGCAGTTGATGCGGAGATCCCGGCGGTCGACCACTTTGAAGCTGATCCCTGTGAAACTATTAAAAGCGGCGACTGGGTTCGAATAAGTGCTCCCACGGCAGGCAGAGAGGCGATCGTCGAAATATTCCCTAATAAGGAAGCCGCGGCGGCATCCGGCCCATTTTGTAAGACGCCTGATGGTGAAGCTGCTGCCGATGTTCGGGGGGGTTGGAAAAAGAGCGACCTTGTCCTGTCTAATAATGAACAGGCAATGCTGGATGGCAAACAGGGCGAGGCTAAAAAAATGGCTATGGAGCGACTGGTTGCTTTTGCCCACGGCATGGGGTCCCGCCGAATGGTACCCATCCGTTCAGCGCATGTTTTCAGCGACTTGAAGACGAACGAATTAACCATCGGCGCCTGGCCGATCTTTGAACAGTTCGCCAAACTGGGGGCCCGTGTAATCGTTCCGACAACCGTCGAGAGCACGTTCATGGCGGAAGAGAAAGTAGATGATCCGCGCATGCCCTGGCATTACAAAGTAAAAACCCCGGCAGAAGATATCTACAACCTGATGAAGCCGGTTCACGACGACCTTCGGTCGATGGGGGCGATGGTTATTCCGACGTGTATACCCTACATGCACCTGAATGTGCCTCGCTTCGGAGAGTATCATGTGACGTCAGAATCCAATCACGCGGCCAATGCCAATATCATGTCTGGAGCCAGGGTTAACCGTGATCCGGCCAATATAGCTTTTTATGCCGCCATTACCGGTGTTATGCCTGAATACGGAATGCATCTGCCCGAAAACCGTAGAGGGCAAATGATTTTCGAGATTGAGCCGGAGGTGATGGCTGAACTTCAAGATGTCGGAGATTATGTAGCTTTGGGTGGAGCAATTGGATTTCGGGCGGTCGATCGGGTTCCGGTTGTTGTTGGGATTAAAGATATGACGAACGCTCAGGCCAAGGCGTTCTGTGCGTGTGTTTCACCCGCCCTGTTATATCCGATGATACATGTTGTCGGCATCACTCCGGAGGCCCGGACTATCGAGGATGCATTTGGCGGGACCGTCCCAGAGGGTGTTGAGAAGATTCAAATAAGCCGCAAAGATGTAGCAGCGGTCTTTAAAAATATTCGGCAGACAGATAATCCGGAAATTGATGCGGCCGTCATCGGGTGCCCGTTTTTGACGATTCAGGAGCTGTCTGATCTGGCTGAAATGCTGAAAGGAAAACAGGTGAAAAAGACGCTGTGGCTTTACACGGATTACATCATTTATTCCGCCGCTCGGAAGGCCGGCATTATTCGTTCTATTGAAGAATGCGGTGCCGTGGTCGTGCATTCATGTTGTCCTGGAATGGTGGATCGGGCCGCTAATGTAGCCGAACAACTTGTTTTTGCCACGGATAGCCTGAAGGTCGCGTCTTTGATGTCGGGTTCCGGGTGGCCGAAAAACTGGTTAGGTACACGGCAAGAAGTCATCGATGCAGCTCTGACCGGGACCTTTAGAAGAAAACGATGGATGATGTAGCAAACCGGTCGGACCTGTCGATTAATCTATCAATGGTTAAAGAGAAACCGGGGTCAGACCCCAGAAGACTAGGGTGTGACCCTGCTAACTCGATCATTCTAGTCCATAGCGAGGGAAGATTTAATATTTAAGATGCGGACCCTACTGTAAGGGATCCTTTTGTCTATTGACACGGCACCTTTAATGGGTGACCCCAAATCCTTCATTCCCCTATTTTTCAGCAGCCACTATACTGAGTTGATAGAGCGCATCTTGAAGTTCGGGCTGATCAAAGTAAACACTGCCGATGGTAGTTCCATCAGCCCATAATTCTTCTCCGTCATATTCCCAGCACAAGAACAGCTCCAGGTCCGGTATCCCTAATAGAGCCGTACCATAAGTGGTGATCTCATTAGCTGACATTGCGTACTTGTCTGCCCGCCATCCCATCTGGCCGCTTTCCCCATTGCCCCCGTCGCAGATATTCAAGCCGTTCATGACCCCGAGGTGTAACTCCACCGCTTTATAGTACTCAGTCCAGGCATAGGTCGTCACATCGCCATCACTGGCTTTATACTGATTGAGACAGGCATCTACCCATTCATAGTATCCCTTAGTCGGAACGGGCATGGCAGTCGCCTTCTCGCGTACGAATGTTTTTAATCCGGGCAGTATGTCTTGACTATACTCAGCCATCTCTTCTAATTCATCACCTGTTGGGTCAGTTCCTCCATATAACCAGCTCCAGTTGGCTATATCATCCAGAATCATATGCCACGCAACCGTGCCGTCATCTATGAACTCCTGTATGCCTGAACCGTCCCATTGGGCTATATTCGTCTTCCATTTATCTATATCAAAACTACCACTAGTGGTATATTCAGAATGACTTCCTGCTAAACGGAGAGTAACCTGCCACCCGGCATCACGTACCATAGGCAAAAAAGTATTAACCGTATAGTTAGTACCTCCCTGAGCTACCTGGAATATAGCAGCACCAAAACGTTCCTGAACATCTGCTAATCCCTCGGCAGAATGGTAACCATTTAATCCCCAGAAGCCAAAAGGGACACCTACTTCTATCCACCCATACTCGATGCCCCCCTTGTCGGAGAAAACACTTCCGTCATCCGCTACAAAGCCAGCGGGGACAGTGACTCCCCCTGGCTGAAAAGTGATGGAGAGATTCCACCCCCGGGCAGTGGTAGCCATAAGGATAATTCCAAAACAACAGGCTATACTGGTACCTTTCCATTTATTCATCATTAGCCTCTCAATAATATACTTTGATCTTACTGTTTTTTCTCTCTCAGTATCAACGTTGAGAAACTCTATCAGATTTCACTCGAGGGAATCAATTGGAACGCCGCACAGATACGGGCACTCTTCTGGATATTCTATAAGAGGAACCGGGCTCGAACCGGGGAGCAGACAATCAAGCAGTGATGAAGAGCAGGTTTCATAGAGGGTGAGGCTTGCTTTTCAGGGAACCAACCGAATTGTCGTGGTGCAGAAGATTTAATATTTAAGATGCTGACGCTACTGTAAGGGATCCTTTAGTCTATTGACACGGCACCTTTAATGGGTGACCCTGATTACTCTATGGCGCCTTTATGGCGGCTTTGGCGGCTTTATGGCGCCTTACCTGAAGCCGTTCTGATATTCCTCAAATCGCAGTTCGGGAAGCTCTGCTTCGGCACACGCCTTCCGCATCTTACCTACTCCGCTGCCCCATTGTTCGATCAACCCCATATCGTAAAATATCCCGCCGATCGATTTATTGCGAAGGACAGAAGGATGGGGTTTATACAGTTTGATACTGACCCCTTTGATATGTTCAGATCAACAACCGATTATTCTCTGCTAACAGCGAGTTGAGAGGAACCAAGGGGGCGGAGTCCCGCGAAGCGGGATTGTTCCACGATCATGATAAATATCCCGTCGAGTTACTCCTGATCTGTCCGCAAGTAAGTTAACAAGTAACGGCGTCCCCCTTTTCCCGTCTATCCGGCCCGGAGTACGCGGGTTGGCCTGTCCCTGCACCGATTCCTGGTGTAAAAAAAATCAAACAAAATACCCTCCCGTGCATAATCTTTTATGGAGAGCGGAATGGAGCTGGAGCGAACCACAACCTATCCCGGGAGGTGCGATGAACCGGACAAGAGCGAGGATGCGCGGTGGATCGAGATCTGCCGGGAGGGCGATCTTACGGCTTTTGAGCGCCTGGTGCAGAAGTACCGGCGTCTGGCTTACTGGATCGCCTTCGACATGGTTGGAAATAGGGAGGATGCAAAGGACATCTCCCAGGAGGCCTTTATCCGGATTTACCGGTCTCTGGGGAGGTTTAACCCGCGGTATCGTTTCTCGTCCTATTTAATCAGGATAGTCATGAACGTTAGTATCGATCACCTGAGAAGGCGGCGCACGAGAAACTGGGACCGCCTGCCTCCCGGCGCGGGGGAGGCCAAACCGCCTCTACAGCCGTGGAGAGCTCTCGACCGGAAGATACGGGCGGAGCTGGTGCGCGGGATGGTGGCCCGGCTGCCCGGAAAATACCGGTCGGTCATTGTCTTGCGGGATCTGCACGGCCTCTCTTTCGACGAGGTCGGGCGAATTCTGCGCTGCGGCAATGCCACGCTGCGGTGGAGGCTACATCAGGCGAGAAAGATGCTGCGTGAGCGGATCGAGAAATACATCTGAGCGGTTGGAGGAAGCCATGACGAAGACCTGTAAGAGAATTAACTCACTGCTCTTTTCCTATGCTGCGGGTGAGCTTTCCGTTGAGGAGTCGGGGTCGGTAGCGGCACATGTCCGTGAATGTTGTCTCTGCGCCCGCAGGCTCGAGGCCTGCGCCCGTCTTCGCGAGGGGTTTTCTCTTCTCCGGGAAAGGGAGGAGCCGCGTGACGTGTGGAAGGGGTATTGGGATGAGATCGAGGAGGCCGTCCAGGAGCATCGTTCCCCCTGGCTGGGATGGCGCCCCGTCGCGGCAACGGCGGCTGCCGCCGTTCTTATTCTCCTTCTCACCCAACCGCTGTGGCAGTGGCGTCGCGGATCGTCTAAAGCACCGGCGGAGGAGGCCTGGGTCCCCAAGGAGGAGTACTGTGTGGTGCATCGCGCAGAGGCCGGCGATCCCTCGGCGAATCTCATGATCTATAAGGTGGACGAGGCCCGCCTGACCGTAATCTGGCTGATGGAGTCTCCGGGTGAGGAGAGGAGAAGCTCACTGGAGATGGAAGCTATTGCCCGTACCTGAGACGGGTCGATGACCTATGGACAAGAACCATAACAAAGGGAGGTGTAGCATGAAATGGAATCAGAGTAGTGTCGCCGTTATCGTGGCTGCCGTGATGGCTTTCGCGGGTGTGGCAGGTGCAGCGGATGAGCAGATCCAGGTGAAGGCGCAGGTTATCTTTGCCACCGAGGGGGAGATGATTCGGGGTGCCGTGCCGATGGAGAAGGGCAACCCGCTCTACAAGCAGCTCAAGAAGCTCTTCCTGTTTAAGAACTATGGCATCATCACTACCGCATACACCTATGTGCTCTCCGGCAGAAAAGCCGAAATGTCTCTCAAGGGCATTATGTTTTTGAAGCTCCTGCCGGTAATTGAGGAGGGAAAAGAGATTAGGTTGGAGCTCAAATGGGGTGAGAACCATTACAGTAAAGCAGAGAAAAGGCCGTACACCACCTCTATCCTGAGCACGACCATTGTGAGCGCGGACGGGGCGACGACACTCCTGGGCGGAAAACAGGAAAGTTTCCCCGAGCGGGGTGAAAGAAGAGAAAAACTAATGAAAATCGGTTCCCTGATATTGGCCGTTACACCCACGATCATTGAGGAATAGCAGTTAAATCAGGGCGCGAAAACAACGCGGCCCCCGGGCACAACGATTTCGGAGAGAAGGACGTCCTTAGTTGAGCCCGGGGGCTTTTTTGCGCAGATGAGAGCCCCGGGTGTTGTACAGTTTCTTCAACAGCCAGGCCATGTTCTGACCAAGTATTCTCATGGTCAGCAGGCCTTCCTCGTCCTCGTCGACCTCTCCCTTCTGCAGGCCGAAGCCCATGTTCCAGTAGATGGAGCCGGGGACGATCATCTGGCCGATAAAGAAGAAGTGGTTGATCGAGTCGAAGACATGGATGCTGCCGGCCCGCCGGCCGGCAACGACCGCCGCGCCCACCTTGCGCTTGAACATGTCCCCGTTGGCCCTGGCCACGAAGCCGGCCCGGTCGATCAGCGCCTTCAGCTCGGCCGTGACATCTAGTTGGGCAGGTCCGACCCAAAAAACGTGGGTACGAGAGTAACGACAGGAAGGGTTGGAGGGGAAAATGCTCAGCACTCGCGCCGAGACAATGAGCTCGGCGTGGTAGAAATGAAGAGCAGGTTTCAGGAAGAGGTGGGCTCGTCTTTCAGGGAACCAGACGAATTATCCTGGTGCAAAGGAATGCATCCGGGCCTGCTCGCCCAAGAATTACATTCTCACTTTCGTGAGAAAGCGAGAAAGTGATATGGGACGTATGGGGGCTGGTTAAAGACGGACGGATGGGTGTGCGAAAATTGAAGGAGAGTCTGTTTGTGCTTGAGGGGTTGCCTCAATAGGTGACCCCAATTCGCTTAATTTATTCTTCAGGGGCCGCGATGTGGTGAAGTGCATCAAGCAGCTGCGGTAGTCTCTCCTGACTTGCAGAGTCCGGCAGGAGATGGCCCGAAAGGCACTCGATAAAGTCGGGATCATCGATCAGCTCGGTAAATCGTTTTGATAGATAGGAGCGAAGCGAACCGGGCAAGTTATCGATTTCCTCGAGCACGGACGATCTTCCGTCAAGAACGGTAACGATGTCCTCCAGATCGTGGCTTGCGTAGAAGTCTTTAGTGCCCCTGTCTGAAAAAGCTTCGAGTTTTGCAGCGATGAAAAACGGCGCAGTTACGACATTGGCCACCACTCCCTCGCTCAGTTTAATTGGCTTCGCAGATGCCAACGCCTCAGGGAACCACTCGGACCGGCATTCAGCGGCTTCGCCGCCGGCCGGCATCACGTCAACCGCTATGCCATCAACGATCCATCGACACTTCGGTGCACCCTCTGTCATATCGTGCTTGAAGCCGATGGCCCTCAATCGCTCTTCAAGCCTGGCAAAGTCCAATCGCGAAGCAACCTCAATGATAACATCAACGTCTATGGTGGGGCGGATCGCCTCAATCAATGGTTCGTCTATAAGGAGCGGAAGGACCGCGCCACCCAGGAATGCGAATCTCTCGTTGAGAGGTTGAAGCCTCCGGGCGACGTGAGCCAATGCCTCAATATCTACTACCTTCATTATTGACGCAGCCGTTTACTCAGCTCAGCTTCCGCGAGTGCGCGTTCCCGGGCCCTGCCGGCCCGCACGGCGTCGACCAACGCAAGCAGTTCATATAGCTTCCGGTCCTTGCGGGCCGCCTTGGTGACGGTACGGTAAAGCGGCTTCAACTCGTACCCGCGCACGGTACCTTCGGGAGAAGGCCATACGGGAGGGAGATCTTCAGACTCGGCTAGCATGGCTGAAATCGGCGGTGCGGCATGCGCGGTGGGCATACCCCGGGTAATTGAACCATAGCTGGGAGGGAAGGCATATTTCAAACCATGGAAGAGAAACTCCTCCAGGGCTCTCCGTTTCACACGCTTTGACGATCGGTCTATCAACCCTGCGGAAGCAGCACGCTTGACTGCGGCGTGAACCTCTGAAGGACTCATAAAAAGGTCGTCAGCCAGTTCCGAGTAGCTCTGCTTCCCGCTCGAAACGAGGATCTTCAGCAATACGACAACATCTTGTGGCTTAAGGTTCATGTATATACGCTATTCGCGAACTGCGAATAATGCAAGGAAAAAACCAGTTGAGCCGGGAAATACTGAATTGAGATCCGGGAGCCTTCTCGCTTTTACGTCAAGTAATGCCGTACTTTCAGCGCGCGCCTGTCCGGCTATTATTGCCGGTCGAAGATCCGGCAGCACTGACGGGTCGAAGATCAGGCATTAGTGACTGAGAAAGCGAGAAATGGTAGAGGGGATGGTGGGAGGTTAAAGACGAGCGGTAGGGGTGTGCGAAAAGTGATGGGGAGAGAACGGCGGCGGGCCAATTAATTCTGCCCCTTAAAGTCAACAAGTCAACTCCGTCCCCACTTTTCATAATAAGGGAAGATTTAATATTTAAATAGGGATCCTTTTGTCTATTGACACGGCACCTTTAATGGGTGATTCCTTTGTTTCATGTCGGGGTGATCTGTTTAAGACGTTGCAGCAACTCCGTCTCCCCTTCCTTCTCCAAATTATCCAGCGCAGTTTTAAACCACTTTGGATGCATCAAGCAAATAGCTTCTCTTATGTCCTTCTCTCTTCCTTTCTTCAGCAGATGCATTAATACCGATTTTGCCTGTTTTTTGTCTTTATCTCTTTTCTCTTCACTTCGTCTCCTGGTCATTATTATAAGCTTGTGCAAAGCGAATACGGCAGGATCGGGAACTTTAACTTTTAATCCTTCTATATCGATAGAAATAACCTTGCTCTCCAGATAATTGAGATAGCGAAGCGGCTGAGCAGTTATTCCGAGTCCCTTTATTTCTCTCGACATTCCCGAACCTCTCCCCTTTTCCGCTACTAGAAATTCAATAATGAGAGCAGGATGAAGCAATCTTATGAAATTGCTTGCTCGATTGAAATCAACAACAAACCCGAGATCCTCAAGTAATTCGGGTATATTGATCTTTTCGCGGATTTCAAGGTGAGCGGGAATGATAAAATCAGCATCCCGGGTTCTGAGGGATGGATATAAAGTTGAGTCGTCGAAGTATTTTCGGTAAAGAACCAGTCCCCAGCTTCCGGCAAGTATCAGTTTATTGAGAACTCCTTTACTCTGCAACCGCCGAAGCACTTCGATCAGGAGTTCATACTGCTTCTTTTCCACGGAGAGCGCTCCTTAAGTAAGCAATCTGCTTTTTGACAATCGATAAATTGTGGCGATATTCTTTTCGCAGTTTTTTAACTTTTTCAAATTTATTCCTCTCCTTCTCGGAGATTTTCCCCAGATATTTACTCACTACTTTAGAGCCCTTCCTCTCACTCAGATAGTAATATGGCCTTCCTTTAATGATCTTTTTAGACAGACTCCCGCGCGGCAGCTTTTTCAGGGCCTTCTCGTACTCCTCCTTCATTCTGAGCGAGTTCTGCAGCTCTTCTTCCAGAACACTTTTAATGACTCTCATAGCCGTCTCCGTTAACCAACAATCTTTAATATACGCTACCTTGTTGGTTAACACCTGTCAATCCGGAAAATATATTTTTCCCCAGATAGTTAACCAACAGCTGTTCGAATAGAGGAGTTTGTTGGTTAAAGACTATTGATACAAATCGAGACATGTTTTGGAAGTCATGAAATGATGTATTAGCAATAGGTCGGCAAAGCGCCGGGCCCTTATTCAAGAGCCCGGCTTCTTCTTAAGGCTAATTTTCAGGGGGCAAAAATTGAGACTAAGACCTCCCGGTGGGCCGAATTGGGTCTAACTAATAAGGGAAGATTTAATATTTAAGATGCGGACCCTACTGTACAGGCGCGAAACAGACTATCGAGCGTGATCGTGGTGGCAGCTCGATCAAAGTCTTTAAAAAGATTTTTGAATAGGGATCCTTTTGTCTATTGACACGGCACCTTTAATGGGTGACCCCAATTTGTTTATTCTTTCTGAGAGACTTAAAGACAAAATTGATTTAACTCTCTTTTGAGTATTTACAGATACTTTTTTTGAAATAAATAGGCAACCAACAAATAGAAATGATGAAAAAACTAAAGCCCAACAAACTCCTTTCCTATTTATACCAAAGCTATCCCACCCTTTTTCCCATAGTGTGTTCCACATTTGAAGAACAAATGCCCCGAAAAGTAAAAGAGCTCCAATCCATGTATCAGCCTTCTGATCCGCAAGGTTCGCAATTAAATTAGGATTACGGAATTCAGCCCAATATGATTGAGTTATTTTTACAATGGTTTCGGCTGATAACCCGAGATTTCCTCTCGTAAGAAAGAATGCTGACTCAAGAGTCATTACTAGTGCCATAACTTGGATAAACGTCCTCATTATATCTTTGAATTCTTTTTTCATTTTGAAAGATCAGCAAGTTTTTGCATTATCTTATTCTCAATTCTCCCGAAATGTTTCCGGAGCCCGTGATCCATTTTCTAAGTTCACTGCTCAGGGTTGACCACATCCGTCAACTAAGGCCACTGCTCAAGTTTGATTCCCGACTATGTCATCTCTGTTATTTTGATCTTTCTTCTATCTGAATTATTGCCCTGCGAGCTGATATGGATAAGGCTTCAGCTTCTTTTCTAGTTCTTATTATTATTCCTTTACCTTCAATTATCTTTTGTAAATGCAGTATTGCATATTTATCCCCTATCGTACCAATAGCTTCTATGATTCTTAATCTGTCCTCAGTCGTACTACCTGTATCTTCCATCATAGCTATTAAACTTAGTAAACTATCTTCTATAGAAAATCTATAACCGCAATATCTGCAAACGATAGCCTCGGTTAAAACCCATTCTGCACATTCAGGACATTTCTTAAAGAGCTCCCTAGATTGCGGCCCATTCTTTTTTGGCAGGCCTGCCGCCGCTATCAAGCCAAAAATACTGAAAAAGAATCCACATGCAAACCATGCCCCAGCTGAATAGCCCTTCTTCCCAGCTATATTCGCAGCAAAAAAACCACATACTAATGCCTGAATAAATATAAGAAGTGGCATTTAATCACCTATGTTGAAATCGTCAAATTCTCACAGAATGCAAACTAAATCCTTGGAATATATTCTTATCACTATTTCCAAAATGGTTCCGGAGTCCGCGATTCATTTTCTGAGTCCACTGCTCAGGCTTGCCCTCATCTCTTCCTTGCTTAGTCCGCTATTTAATCAATTGCATATGTTTGACTTCAAATCTCCCCATCAGTTTTCCGCAACACCATGAACCCTTAAATTGATTACCAAATGATATGCTCTGCCGCACATCCAGATACTCTATGCCAAAAGAGCATTATGAGACTCAAATCTATGCGATGGTCTTGATATTTAGTTTCTAGTTCTCTTGCCATTTTTCTTATTTTATTTAAACGCTTCTTATCGTCACCATAAATCAGATAAACAGCTTGATGATATCTGCCTTGCTTTCTAAATGAAGTGAGCGTTTTTAAATCCTTTTCTATATCCTGTCGCTTAGCCATCACTGGTTTCACTTCAATGACTACTAAGTTTCCTCTCATGTCGCCAGGTGTATGGACTAGCAAATCAGGCTTGAAACCACCCTTCATAATTGGATGTGCACTCTTGTCGACTTCACCGCCAAGCGTATACCCAAAATCATCACCCATTACTACTCTTAATTGATGATAAAGTTCGTAGCAATATACACGTTCACGGTATTTTAGAGATGGAGAACCATCAATGGGTAAAAGAATATATATTTCGCGAATCTCTGCTGTAGCTAATTTGAAGCATTTTATAAATCGTTCAAAGGCGGCGTTGCGATCCGGGCCATATTTCATAATAAGTTGATCTTATTTCGATTAAGTCAAATCATTTAAATGTGAAAATTAGCGCTAATGAAATAGATTCTTCTTAACTCTCCCGAAATGTTTCCGGAGCCCACGATCCATTTTTTAAATTACCTCGAAGTGTAAAGAAATAATGACCCCTCACACCGTCACATCGACCATGAGTTAATCGAAGAGCTCCCTCTGATCTTTAGCATCCTGTTCATCACTTTTCTCCCGAACTCTCCCTGTAGACGTCGGTCGGCGTGCATCGACTGACTGATATCCCGCCGAGGCATCCAATCGCAGAGCGAGCTTCATATCAGTGGAAATTTTAGTCTTGAGGCGAGCCATGAAGTCCTCTACGGGTGGGATATCGTCGTTGGTACGAAACGCGTCAAACAAATCGTCGATTGTGGAAGATAGCCTCTCGGTACTGACGAGTTTCAACCGTTTCCCCGATGTCTTTAGGTCATAAAGCGCGAACACCGTGCTATGCGTGTTGTCGTAGTCAAGCATATTTATCCTATATTTGCGTTGGAAATACCTGAACACTGGCTCTTGCACTACCCAGAAGATCTTCTTCCGCCACTTTTCAAGGATGATCCCCTTGTTTAGAATCTGTGTGAAGGTGCGTTTCCAAATGTCGTACATATTAATCCCGAAGCTATAATTTGCCCCCTTTGGCATCATCCCTTTCTTCATAAAGTCTTTGAACGCGTCAACCAACCGCCCCGTGCTAGTCGTTTGCCCGGTTTGAAATTCAATGACGGCAAAATCCTCAAGCTCCGCGCTCATTGGCTTGTGCTTCACCATCACAAAGTCAAAGTTTCCTATTCCCGAGAGGCCAACCTCTGAGAAGACCAAGATGTTGTTGCAACTCCCGAAATTGTGCTGGGCAATGTCTCTGAAGACCAGGTTCCGCTCCAGGAATCGGCGCGGGCAAAGGGCAATCTCTTCTCTGGCGTAGTGCGCCGTGCAAACACCAAAGGGGTAGTTCACAAGTCGGCTTTTCTTAAAACATTTGGAGTTGTGAAAGGGGCACCACCTACGCTTTCTTGCTGCTTTGGCCTCTTTACTGTCGTCTTTCCAATAGTATCCGAAGATCTCTGAAGGAAACTTAGCCATTAGTCTTCTCCTAATAATCTCTTCCAAGTCCCGAAAACCGTGTTATTATCAGCTGCCGTTTGGAGAACCCATCCTAGCACCTCCGCGCAGCCCTTGCAGAATGAACGACTGTCATTCAACGACAAGAAGGTTGGCTCTTCCCAGCGTCTCTGGTCTGGGAGGTCATCGGGCTTCAGCACTAGGATGCAGTCGTGTTTCAGGGCGTGAAGATCTCTGATGTGTACGGAAATAGGGTTCTCTGAATGGACAATGTAGGCGTTCGCAAGGCGAAAATGTGCATTCCTTAAAGCAATCGACAGGTGAGCCCACGCAGCTGATCTCCAATTGTGATAAGTGAAAATTAGGCGGCCATGGGGTCGTCTGAGTACTCTGTTACACTCTTTCCATATCTTGCCCAGGATAGTGCCGAATTTCTCACCTGCGTCGTCGGTCTCAGCTACAGCCGATGCCAAAGGCTCGTATTTCCAGACAGCATCATAAGGCAAGAACCACCTCAGCCAACATCTGAAGAAGTGAGACAAATCGCTGTACTGAACACTGTCATAATAAGGTGGATCAGTTACGACGAAATCTATTGAGCTTGAGGATAGTGGAATCCTCGAAGAATCCTGCTGCTTAATTATGAACTGCCTTTTCTTACCTTCAAAATCTTTTAGCCGCATGCATTCATGACCAATGTCACATTCACCATGGATTATAATCTTTCGCCACTTGCTGCCGTCCGCTTTCCGTTCTATCGGTTCTCTAGCCCAGACGCCGGCGCCTCGTATTCTGTCTTGAAATAACCTCCGCAGAGTCCCTGACGTTTTGCCTGTAAAAACAGGATTGTCTTCCAAGGCAGTATAGGGAAACGAGTAGGCGTGATGAGAAAAGACGTGACGAACTGCCCCCGGTCGGCGCATCGCATACCCCTTGTAACCACAGAGCATGGAGTTGAACTCTAATGAGGTTGAGACTAGAAGTGCGAGCCACAGCCGGTGCGCCTGTGGTAAGTCTTCTATAATTCTCTTCGATTCGCTGAGATAGAGAAGCTGTCTGGGAGAGAATACGTCCAGGAAAGTATTTATTTGCCTGTTAAGAAGATCGTTCGATTTAGGGCCGGCAGGCACTTGGGCGTTTTCCCTGGCAGGCAAACTCCGCCCTCTTAATTTCCTTAGGGCATTTCCAGAATTGCGTATATCCCTCTTGCTAGGTTCGCGAAAGAACTGGCCATGCTGAGGACACAAGCCAACAACCACTAGGGGAATATAGCGGTTCGCATATTTTCGATTGAGAAGCTCACACTTCCTTCCGTTAGCGCCGTGAGACTTAAATTCACTCTTCTCTATCAACCTCCACGCCCTCTTGCCTCTCGACACGTAATTGTCCGGATAAAACTGTCGAGTTGTCAAGCATCCTCCATCTGGTTCTTCTCTCAGGATATAACTATCGACAACGATATATTCAGTCTTCTGAATTCTTTTGCGTACTCCGTGCAAAATATATTGTGTCTCGCATTCGGTTCCACATTCGGGACATGTTGTTACAAAGTACCGACCCAAGCACCTTTCTAATTCAGCCAAGAATTTGGCAAATACTTCTTCTTTTTCGTAAAGATTTGTAGCAGTTAGCGAAGCCCTTGCTTGAAGTACCGGGATAGGATCGATGTCATAACCGACCACGTTCGCTCCCAGCCTTATTGCTTCATGGAGGGTCGTCCCTCCACCCATCATTGGGTCCAGAACACGGATGCCTTCCAAGCCTCCTGGAAGGTAATAGTTCCTCAGCCTTGAATCAGGCGCTAGCTGCTTGAGGATGAAACGAAAGGTCGTTCCTGATCTCCTAGCCCACCACTTATGTAAGTAGGTATTCGGACGGAAAAGGTGTTTATTAAAAGACTCGAGCTTGGCTAGAGCGTTTGCAGTATCTTCGGGGAATGAAGTATCTATCTCCACTTGATCAGCAGGTGCCTGCAATCCGCGTTCGACAACCGGAAAACTGATCTCAGCCTGAATTGGCTTCATAGCAAGTAATCTTAACAAAGTAGGGTCTTCTAACCTAGCTGAAATCCAAAGGTGCCGTAGCAATAAACAAAATGCCCCCTATAGTATGATCCTTTAATTTATTCTATCCTGTTGCGCTTGGCTATATTATGCCTGGCACATAGGAGTTGGATATTCTCAGCCACTAACGAAGATCCGCCTTTTGAGTACGGGATAATATGATCAAAGTGGAGATTGTCTCTGCTCCTGCATTTGACACACTGGCCTTTGTCTCGTTTCCATACTTCTAGTTTAACTGCTGCGGGTATAAGGCGATTGTGATCAAGCTCCTGCTGCCTGGTAGATACAATCTCCTCAGTCTCTTCCGTCATCTCCAATTTAAATTTGAAAACGTTCCGTGCGTTGCTTTCTTCTTGCCAAGCGTCGATCAATTTAAACAAACCATTGAAGACCCAAATCCCAGAATGTATCTTCTCATAGACCCTTACAAACTCAGGCTGACTTAGTCCTTCTTTGTATTTCAACGCTGCCTTATAGAACCGCCCATTCTGAGTCAGGCTACCGCCTGGATTTCTCATAGGCTGATCAACTATTTTGGGATCGGGTCCTCCCCTACGCCTCGAAATATCGTGGCCTTCGTAAATCAGCATTCTGCCTTCATCATCAATTCTATCTGCGTACGGAGCACCGCGCCTCAAACTCATCAAGATAACGCTATAGATCCCCCGGAGCCGGAAATTCATACCCCGCTGAAGGTTCACACCCTCTTCCTGACACATATCTATATATGGAATAACATCGCCTGCCCTCATGATTAAAAGATCTCCTTAATGGAAACTTTTAGGGCTTTGGCGATCTTTTCAAGATTTTGAACACCGATATTCTTCTCTCCTCGCTCGATCTGGCCGATATAGGCCCGATGGAGATCTGCTTCAAAAGCAAGTTGTTCCTGAGAAAGGCCTCGCTCCTGACGGAGCTCTCGAATTTTTTGCCCAACCTTCTTATTAATATCTGTCATAAACGATCTCCACAAACTTTGAATAGACAAATGGAATAAATTGAGGTGCGATGGAATGATTTTAGAAGCATTACTACCTATAGGTCGACTACCTATAGGTAGCAATCCACTTCTATATTTCTAAAAGTGGAAGGAGGGATTGGATGGTAAATCGTGAATCCTAGCTCGAAGCTAATTGGGAGATTGGGGGCTTACTGCCTGCCGTAGCCGCGGGGGGATTGCGCTGTGCCGGCGTCGATGCAGAAGTCCCGTGTGGGCGGCACCCGGCAGCTAGAAATTGATGCGAAATGTGCCGAGCATATAGAAGTGCACAAAGGTGGGGAGAGGGGAATTGTTGGTTATGGTAATCGGGGCACCATCACCAATTGTGGAATAGGAGAATCCCCCCCGCTCTTATTCTATGATTGTGAAATAATTCACAATCCCTGATTGAGCCGGTATCCGTTCGTGGTGTAAGGATAATTACTCCGTAGAGTTGATTTTGTTCACCACCTGGATGAGAGCTGGAATTGAAACAGTGCTGCCGGTACTCTCCGCTATGGCAGTCGCCACTACCCCGCCCGTTTCCACGGAAATCAGTTTCGCGAAGATCTGCTTTCCTTCATCACCGATATTGGAAACGCTGCTTATAAGAATGTAGTTGGCTCCGAGAAGCTTCCCCATCTTGACAGCGTTCTCCTTGTCGACAAGGTCGGTCTGCTGGAAATTGAGCTCGGTGCTAGCATCCCTGATCCGGTCTCTCTCAACAAGCGAGAACCTTTTCGACTCGGAAAAGAGGTGGTTCAACCTATCATCAACTGCGATATCCAGCCCTCCTTTCGCATCGCTCCTGGTGGGCATCAGTGCAATACTATCTTTGCCAGGCGGGTCGCAGATCACCAGCTCGGCAATCCGAGAGAGCTCTTTTCTCAGCGTCACGTTAATTTTTTTCGGTTTGATAGAATATCCAGCCCCGCTCGCGTAGTCCAGTATAATGCCATATATGGGCGGCAGGACTATGCTCGGTATAACCCAGCCATTAAAACCTCTGCGGGTATATACTGTCTCCGGCACATACCCTTTTTTCTCGATCTTGATAACATGACGCTCGGCACGGTGGAGCTTCACCAGCGTGGGTGTCTTCCCCCTGTCCTTGTTATCGACTGTTACCTTCGCACCATCCGGATAGCTGTTAACAGGGATCTCCTTATACTCGGTGCTGATCATCGAGGCGCAACCCGAGATGAAAATCATCAGCAGCACTATAGCCCTACGCATAACCTGGCCCCCATGAATGAATAATATACGGTCCTATACAGGCGAAGCCTGCCGTAAGATTAGATCGAGCCTCCAATAAGCCCCTGTAACCAAACCAGGACACTAGCCCTACCAATGACAAAGACAAATTGACGGACTATCCAGCCTCAAAGTGATTGGTGCGCTTATTGAGACTGTATCCACGCAAGCAGATTGCTCAAAACCATCTACTACGCTTTTTATTCACCCGTGACAATTGTTTCGAAGCTGCCGTACAACATCAATACGTTTTTGTAATGCTGGTCCACAGTGTTGATTTTGGTGATTCCACCATCTTTGCATGCGGCCGCAACACTGGCATCTCCGGTAGCCCAGAGCGCCATGTAGGTCGCAGCTTTAGACCTTCCAGTCTTTGGGCCCGGTCCGGAATTGCTTCCCGCGTCATAATAAGATGGGGAAGTTATGTTAGCATATACGATTCCAGGCAAAGGACCAGTCCCCTGCACGCAGCCACATACGAAAAAACCAACCAGCAACAAAGCCCCAAAAACAAACGCATACTTCATACAACACCTCCTTTCCTCTTGTTAAAAATTTAGGGAAACCATACTTATGATCCGCATTGCGTCGTGCGTATTGCGTATAGCACATGCCGATTGATGATCGACAATTGACGATTGAAGATTGAAAAAGAGAAGAGAAAAAACGTATCTCGTATTGCGAATTTCATAATCGAAAAAGAGAGCTGCAGCCTTAACGGGGAATGCAACCCCGCGAAAACAGATTTTACTCCTTATTTTGCCGGCTGCTAAGAATGAAACTCCCCCCATTCTTATTATATGCTTGTGAATCTTTTACAAACCTATCTTTGGGCCACATCGTCCCACCTCTCCCCCCTGATTGACGCCGTGAGACAATAAGCCACGCTTTACTCTTATTGCCGGCCCTTTTTCTTCGCCCTCTTTTTAGTTGCCTTATAACGGGCCCTGCGCTCATCCACCTTGAATCCCCTTACTTCCCTCCGCGGCTTTTCAGGCGGCGCCATGAGCTGGCGGATGGCCTCAAAGACCACTCTGAACTGCCCATCGTACTTCGCATATCGTATTGCGTATCGCGTACTGCGTATTGCGATAAATAGTAGTAAATCAGCTCCGGCATGGGGGTGACCTTCTAAAACAGACCCACCGCCCATCGATAGAACCGCTCTACCCGCTTGATCATATCCAGGGCTTCACCTTTCATGAAACTGCGGTTCTCGTATGCAACCAGGTTCTTCTTGGCGATGACCCGTCGGGCGAGCTGACTTTTCTGACGAACATCCTTTAACTTCGAGGTCGCCGAGGAAGTGAGCAAGTCTATCACCGCCATGTGGTCTTCATCGACCGAACGTATGCCCGAGTATCTCACCAGCAACGCATCGATAATAGATCTCATACTGGCTCTCCGAGATTTGCCGTGTCTTACTCTTGCGTTTAGGACTCATGCCAGTATCCTCTCCACCGGTTCTCCGTAAATCAGCTGATTGTTAGCCAGAATGGACTTGACCAGCGGCAGTTCCCGGGAGCGTTTCTTCTTCAACTCCCCCTTGGTAACAACATAAGGTGACAGGGTAATCCCATATTTCTCGGCCACATCGATACTCAATTCATCGATGCTTCTCTGGATATTCCTTTTACCAGAAGCAGTTCCAACAACTACAAGTAGGTCAAGATCACTTCCCACTGTTTCTTTCTTTGCGGCGACGCTACCGAAAATAGATACACTAAGGACGTCTTGCCGGGACTTAAGGATTCCGGTCTTGAGATCTCTGGTAAGATCCTTAAATAGATTCTGCTCCCCCTCGAAGAGCGGCCTGAGAACCTTCTCCACGATATAGCTATCCATGCGGAGCCGGTACAGCTTGGCCCTCCCTTTTTTTCTCACATCGACCAGACCTTCGGCTGAGAGTTCCGAGAGAACGGAATGGGCCATGGAAGGACTCATTCCAACGGCCCTGGCTATCCCACGACCGGTGTGCTCATCGTCCTCCTGGAAGAGATATCTCAATATCCTGACTTTTGAGCCCCTGCTTAAGATTCCGTCTAGTTGATCGTGTATTTTCATTGAACTTCTGCTCCCCAGTTTCGTTCTAATAAACGGACATATGTTCTATTTGCAGAACAATGAATAAACTAAAAAATCTCCCTTGCCATGTCAAGAGGGATTTTGATTCTCCGGATAGACAAACTCCCCCCGCTCTTATTTCATGATTGTGAATATTTTCACAACCTCTATAAAGACCGAGGATTAACCCTGGATTTCCAAATCGGCAACTCCTTAAAGATACTTTTTTTGTGAGCCGATAAAGAGTTATAGAACTTTATCTTCAGTTCATCCAGGTTAAAAAGTCCAATTAACACACCAGCATAACCAAGTTCGTTAAAATCTGGTGGAATTTTCCCATTCCAATTCAAGGCTAAGAATACCTGTGTCTTCTTATTATGATTTCTTAATAAATCCCGTATGGTGAAATCTTTTTCACCGTGTTGCCATTCGATAGCTAAGTCTATCTCGGCAGGATCGATTAGCTCTTCCAATTTTTCCCTAGTTTCTGCCCACAGAACAGAAAATCCTAAACCCTCAAAAAAATTACTGAAGATCTCTTGCAGATAGAACGACAACAAGAGAGTAATCTGTCTAGGCGGCTCCATTGCCTGGCTATTGTGACTTGTGGTGGTTTGGCTTTCCTTCTTCCGCTTGCCCATAAGCAAAACACCATCCCTTCCTCAAATGTACCTGGCCCACCCGCGGGGTGGAACCGGTAGATACACATTGAAGTTCAGCAGCAGCCCTTGAGTACAATCGGGGGGACACACTAACAACAGTTAAAGGTTATAGGTTGAAAGTTCAAGGAGCCTTTCAATCCCCCCTATATGAAATCCCCGAAAAACCACTGCAGCCTGAACTGGGAATGCCGATCCCGCGAGAACAGATTTTAAGGGAAAAAAGCGAAACTTGGAAAAGCGGACGGGGGCAAAGCCCCCCTTCGACTACGCTCCCTTCGACAAGCTCAGGATCTACGTCAGGACAAGCAATGTTCCCCGAGACAAAGCCTCCGTCATGAATTGCCGGATCTGCGACGGGACAGGCAATGACCAATAACCAATGAAGAGACTGAAGACCAAAGACAATAGACCATAGACAAAAAAAGAAATAGAAACCACTGAAGGCACTGAAGATATTGGAAATATAGAAGTATAAAAATATGGAAATAAGTAGCTACAAAAACACCAAGGCTACAGAAGGGGACGACGGACGAGAGACGAAAGAAAAGACGAATGATATACTACAGCCGATGGAGGATCATAATTTACTCCACCCTGATAACCAGAAGATGTTTTTGAGAACTTGATTATAAGTGTGAGCCGGAAAAAGAGAAAGCCCCGGGTTCGGTGCAACAAATGCGGTGCGGCAATGGCTCTCCGCAAGGGGAAGCACGGTAGGTTCTATGGATGCAGCCGATATCCTGAATGCGAGAACACAAAACCATATCCCCTAAGAACCAGGAGACCATCTCGAAATAAGTCCCGACGCCGGCGAAGGCGTTTCTTCACGCGAAAACCGCCTGGTGGATGGTTTGGATGGCTTTTCAACCGAAGCAAGCGCGACCACTTTTGAAAAAATTGAAATTTGAAAAGCCGTACATCGTACAGCGTACTTCGTACATCGAAAAAGAAAGAAGTAGAGAAGTAAGAGGCAAGGGCAAAGACAACAGGCCAAAGGCTAAAGATGGAAGGCGAAAAAACCAAGACTTCTTATTATATGCTTGTGAAATAAATCACTAGACAATTATTCTCCCTCAGACAAGGAAGAGTCAGGGAAGAGCAGGGAAAATCACGGGATATCAGGGAAAAGCTACGAGAGAAGCTGTGCAAAAGGAATACGGGAGGGCATTCCGGGCCAACGGGCACCTCCCTGGCTACGCCGGCGGCTCATGCCTCCCAGCCGTCGATACGGGGCCCCTGTCCGCCTGCCGCATTACCGCGGCATGCCTGGCGGAGGATTCGTGGTTACGAATTTGACCTTTCCATACTCGATATATTGCCAACCACCCCTACCATGCTGCCAATAGCCCCTGATATTGCCGGGGGGCTGCCTAGTCTTCAGTTTATGCTGGCCGTTCTCGTAGTAGTTCCACGTGCGGGCGCCAAACATGCTCTGCACTACCCAGGAGCTGTTTGTACCTGCAGCCCCTGGTGCACTTCCTGTTTGGGGCTGAGAGGGCTGCCGGACCAAGGCCTGAATATTGGCCTGCAACACCCTCACACCATCATTGTACCACCTGCATCCTTGTGACTTATTTAGGATATCGCGGGCCTTGTCCAAATTGCCCTCTTTGCATGCCCTGTTGAAGCTATTTCTATAGCTTTCACAAACCTCGCTAACTGCAGCAGCGACCTCATTGAACCAGGGGCAACCCTTTGAAGCATTCAGGACCTCTATGGCCCCCACCAAGTTCTCGCCGCGGAGGGCGGCAAGAATCTTCTGCTGATTCTCATTGCACGTCCGGCGATAAAGATTACGTGCATCAACAAGCTTGTCTAAATCCTTGATTCCCTTTTTAACCCAGGGGCATTCTATTGAAGACCTAAGAATAGCGTGTGCTTCCTCGAGTTCCCAGGCCTCGCACCGCTGATAAAATCTCGCCTTATTCTCAGCACATACCCGTTCAATTCCCTCCAATCGGTCTTTATCCCCTTCCAGCACCGTTATTATGGCATGGCCGGTAACGCCTTCATAGGTGGCACTCACGGCATAGGAGCCCGGTGCTCGTGCAATAAAAATATTATCCTTCCCTCCCGACCACCTTGCCGAATCGGTCACGACTTTACCCAAACCGCGTGAATATTTCGCTATCGCCTCGAATATTACTATCTCTCCGACGGATATGGTTTTACGTGCGGGTTCCACCTGGACTTTTTCGAACTTGATCTGTTCAAGAAGCTTCTTTAAAACTTTCCAATTATACGTTGCTTCCTGTTCAGCATATATTTTTGCATCTAACGCTTGTTTCTGCGCATGCCCCTTGAAGGCCTGTTGAAAGTTTTCACTCCAGTAGCGGGCGGCAAAACTCTTATGGGCTTTCTCGTTTGCAAGAATTGATGCATCCCTTGAGATGGTCCGGATAACTCCACCTCTGGCTTGTTGGGACTCACCCAATATCACCAAAATGTCCTGATCCCAAAACTCAAAAAGCCTCTCCTCGATCTTCTTTCCCCCGTCCTTCGATTCAGCCAGAGCTACCCAGCCCTTCATGTTTTTTGTGCCACCATATGTCCAGTTAAGATAGTCTTCGTATGCCATATACCATGCTTCCTCATATTCCGCTATGGCCGTGGTCATGAATGTGGTAAGGGAGTAATCGATAAAGCCGACAGCGAACATCGCAGTGCTCAAAGCCCCCCAGCCAACGCCCTCTACACCGAGCGGCTTAATCCCCCCGTAAAGCAGAGTCTGGCCAATAGAATAGGCGTTCTTTATCGCGCTGACCTTGGCCATATCATCCCCGTCGAATCCCTTATAAATGTCTCCCGCAAGAGAATAGGCAGTCAATTCCATGCCAAGTCCTCCCGCCACTTCATTAATTTCAGACAGCAAGTTATCATCCGTGATAGATGCGACGTCGCTTAAAAGCCCTATAACATCTTTTGATATGCCAAACCACTCGGTGGCATACTGCTTGACGAGGTTCCCTGCGGCCTTTTTACTGTTTACGGCCTGTAATTCTTTCTTGAATTTTTTTGTTATTACTTGATCGAAATCCACAGCCGCCCTGAGATCGGCGGCTTTCGCGATACTAAAAATAGCAAGAAGGATACAAGCTGCTCTCTTTACCATTGTTTTCATAATCATATGAGCCGAATTTGGGGACACGCCAACGACGGTTAAAGGTTGAAGGTTAAAAGTTCAAGGAACCTATAAATCCCCCCTATATGAAATCATCGAAAAACCGCTGCAGCCTGAACGGGGAATGCCAACCCCGCGAGAACAGATTTTAAGGGAAAAATGCGAAAATGGAAAGCGAAACTTGGAAAGGCCAATCCGTCCTAATATATGCTTATGAAATAAATCACTAGACAATCGTTCTCCCTCAGACAAGGAAGAGTCAAGGAAGAGCAGGGAAAAGCTACGATAGAAGCTGTGCAAAAGGAATACGGGAGGGCATTCCGGGCCAACGGGCACCTCCCTGGCTACGCCGGCTGCTCCTGCCTCCCGGCCTGCATGTTCAGCCCCCTTCCCCAGCTTTAGCCCAATCGCCTTTTCTGTTATCGAATTAAATATTTTTCTTGCACGTCAAAGGCAAATGTGCGATATTGGTAGTGTTCTTTGAGGAGTGAACGCCGGCTCCATGCCGTGTGTGATTCCGGAAACGGATGATCCTAGCTTCTCAAAGAACGTTTTATTTTCTCCACAGTCAAGAAAGTTCTCCTGTCATAATACATTCCATAGGGCTTGATTCTCTTATCATCTGCATCGATTATCAGCTCAAATTTTTCACGCACATAATCGAAATACCGCGGCTCTCCCTTCTCATAAAGCCGCTGTAACGCCCAAAGGAAATAATCAATCGCTTGTAAGCAGGGCTCTTCCTAGGGTCGATTAGAAATAACCTCACAACAAGAATCAACCTCTTTAGCATGAGTTCTTTCATTGGATCTTTAACACATAACCCATCTTGAGGTTTTAAGATGAAACTCAATTCATCAGATTATCGAGGGGCACGATTACTACGGTTCAAGGTTAAAGGTTGAAAGTTCTAGGAACCTATCAATCCCTCCATATGCGAGACTTGAAAAGAAAGCTGCAGCCTGAACGGGGAATGCCAACCCCGCGAGCCAGCATTTTATAGGAAATAGAAGAAAATTGTAACTGGAAACTGGGAGAAGAAGCCTGAACGGGGAATGCCAACCCCGCGAGACAGCATTTTACGCCCGATATACGCCTGATTTGCGCCTGATTACCTTCTAAATATGGATTTTGAAACTCAGTCTCAACTTGAGACTGAGAGATTTTTATCTGGAGGCGCTGCAAAAAAACGCGGATTTTTGCAGAGGCCAAAATCGCTCTTTATAACGCTATCTCTCATTTATGTTGAGGGAATAAAATAGGCGCGCCCCGTTTACGGGATCTCTTCGTCCCGTCCCAGGATATCTCTGAAGCGCTTCCGGGCTTTTTTTATCGGCTCTATAAGGGCCTCGAGCTTTTCCACAATGTCCATGGGGCCGGTGATCTCGACCGTGATCTTTTTTACTTTACCCGCTTCTTAAGCTTATCGGTCAACATTTTCAGCCTTTCGGAACAATCGTATTTCCCGATACGAACATCGATAACCGTCGGTGATGCATTGTTACTCCTGGCTGCCTCAAGAGCAGATACGAATTCCTCCTCTTTTGAGACCGTGTATCCTTTTCCTGCTCCGATAACGCGGACAACATCAGCATATTGCCACGGCTGAATGTCATTGAAATCTCCGTCTATCATGTGGCGGAATGTCCCGTATCCGCCGTTGTTCAGGATAACAACAATCGGGTTAAGCCCGTAACGAGCGGAGACAGAAAGCTCCATGCCGGTCATCTGAAAAGAACCATCTCCCACAAGCACCAGCGGACGCCTGTCAGGCGCAGCAAACTGAACTCCGATCGAGGCGGGAACAGAAAAACCCAAAGAAGCATAATAACTGCAGGACATAAATTCATTTTTATCATGTACCCGAAGATCCAGCCCCCCGAATAACGGGTCCCCGGGTTCGGCGATTACGGTTATATCATCGCTTAAGAATGTGTTTATACATGCAATAAGACGCTCCATAGTTACAGCTCTGCCCTTCTCAGGAACAAAAGGAGCAAGTATGTGTCTCTTTATCGGCTGTGCGGGCTGTTTCGGTTCCGGCATTGCCGCAATCATCATTTCAAGGAAATATTTCATGCCGATACCCGGGTAGGAAGAACCTCCGATAATAAGATCATCCAGCATTAAGGCAACAGTACGCGCCGCATCGATATGCTGCGTGAAAATCCCGGTAGAAAGATCCGTGATCAGCGGGCCAATAGCAATAACACAATCAGCCTCTTCCACTGCCTGGCGGATATCTTCCGGGCTCATCGCCCCGGCATAGACCCCGACAAACTGCGGATGATTCTCTGAAACTACGGATTTGCTCAGAATACCGGTTACAAACGGAAGCTGGGAACGATCAAGAAATTTCAACAAAGATTGCTGCAGTCCGAAACGGTGAATTTCAGCACCGGCAATAACAATGGGGTTCTTTGCCGCCGCGAGCATAGCCATGACTTTTCTGATCGCTCCGTCAACAGCTGCCTTATCTACAGACAAGTGATCCTGAAAAGATATGCGCGATTCACCTGCTTCAACCTGCACCATATCGCGAGGCAGTTCAATATATCCCGGCCTTTTCGTTTTATAAATAGCATGAATAACACGATCGATCTCGTCAGCAGCTGTTTCCGGGTTATCCAATACCGCCTGAGCCGAAGTCATCTCCCGAAAAACGTTAAGCTGTGTTTCAAAAGAACGTACTTTGTGGTGGAGCAAAGGGTCGCCTTTGCGTTCGGACATACCCGGCGCACCGCTGACTACCAGAACCGGTGAAAGTTCGGCAAAAGCCTGGGCAGTGCTATTGGCAAGCTTTAACCCGCCGACGCCGTAGGTAACGCATACAGCGCCAAAACCAGTCATCCGCGCATAAGCGTCAGCGGCAAAACCTGCTCCCTGTTCATCGCAGGTATTAATTACTTTGAGCGGGCTCTTGCAGAGCTGGTCATAGAAATTCAACACATAATCGCCCTGAATCCCGAATACGTGCCGCGTCCCTGTTTTCTGAATCGCCTTTATAAGGTATTCACTGATTTTCATTGTTACCTCCATCAATCATAAACAATTAAGAAACTTGAAACTGGGAAAAGAGGATACAAGAAGCAAGAGACAAGATTCAAGATGCAAGATGCAGGAAACTGGAAAGGCGAAAAACAAATTAACCGCAAAGGCGCAGAGTACGCGGAGAAAAGAAGAGGAAAGATACTAGACAGGATAACAGGATTGACAGGATAGGAAGAAAGAAGAAACCTGAAATTGAAAGAAGATGAAACTGGGAGAAGATGAAACTTGAAACTTGAAACTGGGAGAAGAGGATACAAGAAGCAAGAGACAAGATTCAAGATGCAAGATACTCAATACTGGAAACATGGAAGTATGAAAATATGGAAAATAGGAAAGAACGTGGAACGTTAAACGTGAAACGGAAAAAAGAAAACACTGAAAAAGGTCCACGAATGACACCAATTAACACGAATTAGAGAAACCGTGAAGAACACGAAGACACCCTTCGGCAAGCTAAGCACGCAGAAGCAATTGGGGACACTCTTAGCAACTTCTTATCATCCAAAGAGTTACCTGGAAACTATCCGCAGAGCTGTCGAATAGACTTTCAAGAACTTGTCTGCGGTTTTGACTGTTTTATCTTTAACCGGGGA
>JAVCDC010000058.1 GCA_030765135.1 Candidatus Tritonobacter lacicola
AACGGCCTCGAGGCAGTCCACTACGTGAGGGAGAGAGCGGATCGGGATGCCGCGGAAGAAAAATAGTGTTGAGTGGGCCTTTCTCTTCGCGATTACGGCGGCGGGGGCTTTTCTTCGATTTCACCGTATCGGGAAGGAGTGCCTGTGGTTGGATGAGATATTCTCCGCATGGAGGGTATCTCTGACGTTTCCGAACCTCACTAATGACCTGACACTGAAATTTCTCTTTCCTCCCCTTTATTTTTACTTTTTAAAAACCTGGTCGCATCTCTTCGGGCCAGGCACTGCCGCTCTCAAGTCTTTCTCGGCCCTCTGGGGGATCGCCGCCATCCCCATCATTTATCTCCTGGCCAGGGAGATGTTCGGCAGGAAAGCAGCCGTCATCAGCACGATACTTCTCGCCTTCTCGGCGTTCAACATCTACTACTCCCAGGAAGTCAAGATGTACGCCATGTGGTGGACCCTCGTCCTGGCCTCGAACCTCTTTTTCGTCAGGAGTATTAAATATGGTATGAGGTGGCCGGATGTCTCTCTTTTTTGTGTGGTGACTGCCGCGGCCCTCTGGACCCATAACTTCACCGTGCTGGTGATCGGAGCGCAGGTAATATATCTGGCGGCGGTATTCCCGCCCCGGGAGGTAATAAAGAGGTGGGTTTGGCCGTGCTTTGCGGTTGTTCTTCTATACTGTCCCTGGCCGTTGTTTTTCATGGCAAAGAATTTTGCGCGGTTGCGCGGCGGAGATGTGGGGGGGGCGATGGAGCTTACTCGTAAAGCTCTTGAGTGGATACCGATCCCCACGGTCAGGGAGTTTTTTCTCAGCTTTGTTATTTTCACAAGTGGAATACGGTTCTACGCCTACGATCTCGATACGTGGTCGCTATCCTGGCATATGCCCTTTCCCGCCGCGAATTACTTCTGCCTGGTGCTGCTGGTGATTCTCCTCTACCCGGTTTTTCATGGTTGTAAGGATAAATGGGGATTCAAGTCTCTTGTTGTCGTGATGGTGCTCTTTCCGAGCGTGGGCCTGTTTCTCTATTCGAGGCTTGTAAATTCCTTCTGGCAGCCGAGGTACGTCGGCTTTATTTCCTCCATACTCTTTATAATGCTGGGGTACGGGTACAGGCTCTCATCCCGGAAATGGGTTGCCTCCTCAGCGATTGTAGGGTTGGTGGTGCTCAATCTATCCATCCTGGACTTCTACTACTCCGACAGGGTGAAGAAGCCGTGGGACGACCTTGTCGTGTACCTTTCCCCCCGCGTTGAGGGCGGCGACACGGTTCTTTTCCCGCACATGTACTCGAGAAGAACCTTCATGCATT
Organism: Candidatus Tritonobacter lacicola; assembly: GCA_030765135.1. Lineage (GTDB taxonomy): Bacteria > Auribacterota > Tritonobacteria > Tritonobacterales > Tritonobacteraceae > Tritonobacter > Tritonobacter lacicola. The sequence goes on from JAVCDC010000058.1 coordinate 1,320, forward strand.
ACTGGGACCAGGATGAGAAACGGAGAGAAAAAATATTGAACCTCGAGTTCCCCTTTAGAAAAACCGGGGAAGTGCGGGAGAAGGTTGTAAATTTTGATGATGTATGGCTGGTTTTGAGCTATCCTGTGCCCAGGGGTGGAGAGGGGCGCGGGAGATCCCTGGTGGAGGTGCATGGATACAGGCGGGAGAGAATGTACTTAGGCAACGGTCTGGCAGTTGTTCATTACATGAGAGAGAAATAAATGGCCATGAAAGAGGAGGGGATAAGCGTAGTCGTCCCGCTGTTTAACGAGCGGGAGAACATTCCCGGTCTCCACGGGGAGTTGAGGGACGCAATCGGCGCCCTCGCCGTGCCGTACGAGGTGATATACGTCGATGACGGCAGCACGGACGGCTCTTTCGACGTGATATGCGAGCTGGCCGCCGCCGATGCCCTCACGAAGGGGATACGTCTCAGGGGAAATTACGGTAAGTCCGCCGCCCTCATCGCGGGCTTCAGGGAGGCCCGGTATCCCGTCATTATCACCATGGACGCCGACGGCCAGGACGACCCCTCGCAGATACCCGTTTTCCTGGACAAGCTCGGAGAGGGATACGACCTGGTCTCCGGCTGGAAGAAGAAGCGGCGGGACCCGTGGACGAGGCGGGCCGCATCCCGCATATTCAACCTTGTTATCAGGAAGCACACCGGCCTCGGCCTCCACGACATCAACTGCGGGTTCAAGGCATACAGGCGCGAGGCCGCGAAAGGGCTGGATATATACGGAGAGCTCTACCGGTTTATCCCCCTCCTAGCCCACTGGAACAAGTTCAGGGTGGGGGAGGTCGTCGTGGCACACAGGCCGCGCCTGCACGGCAGATCGAAGTACAGGGCTTCCCGCTACTTCCGGTCCTTCCTGGACCTCTTCACGGTCATGCTGCTGATCAGGTACAACCAGCGGCCCTCCCACTTCTTCGGCGGCGTGGGCCTGCTCTCCTCACTCGCGGGTTTTTGCATTATCCTCTACATTGCCTCGCTGAGGATCAGGTTCGGCGGGATACTTAACCGCCATCCGCTCCTAATGTTCGGCGTTCTACTTGTTATCGTGGGAATCCAGCTCGTATCATTCGGTTTACTTTCCGAGCTCTTTCTCCGCTCCATGGCTCGACCGGCCATAACTTCTTTTATCGAGGAGAAGACGGGAATCGATACCTGAAACCGTTCCACCTCCGCAGGCTGGTATAGTAGGGTCCGCATCTTAAATGTTAAATCTTCGGCCTGTGAACCTAGCCGTAGGATGCCAAATGAACCTGCTCCACCTGCGAGGTGGGCCAAGGTTGGACAGGTGGTTCACGCAGGAGTGGCAGGTTTGAGCTACCAGGGGGGCTGCCAGATGGCGTTGCCCGGCGGGAGCCATGAACATTTCTCGATGCCTTACGTGCGGAGCTGGACGGTCTCCTCGCCGAGGAGCTCCTCGACCCTCTCTACCAGGCTTCTTGACGGTGTGACGCGCAGGTTCACGCCGGCCCTCATGAGGAGCTTCTCCCCCGTCGAGAAGGAGAAATCCAGGAAGACAGGGCACTTCCCCGGATTGCCTTTCAGCAATTCGTTGAGTTTCTCGATGGTCCCGTCGTTTACTCTCGCCTGGTGGAGGTCGATGTGGACCGAGGACGTGAGCTTCTCCTCGGCGTCGTCGAGGGCGTAGATGGAGTCGGCCACGACCTTGGGTATGTCCTCCTTGAAGCTCACCCGCCCCTTGATCAGGACAGGTTTGTCTTCCTCTATCAGGGGTGCGTTTTCGCGGTAGATGCCCGGGAAGACAGGCACCTCGGTGACCCCTTCAAGGTCCTCCAGGAGGAGGATGGCCATCTTCTCGCTTTTTTTCTTCGTCAGGACAAACCGCGCCTTGTTGATGATGCCTCCGATGCTGATCTCGTCACCGTCTCCCATCTCGGCCAGCTCCGTCGTGGTGCACGTCGCGAATTTCCTCAGGACTCCCTCGTATTTCGCGAGGGGGTGTCCCGTGACGTAGAAGCCGAGGAGCTCCTTCTCTTGCGCCAGGAGCTGGTTGTCCGGCCATTCCGGCACGTCGGGGAGCTTCTCCACGCTCCGCTTGTACGACTCCTCGCTCTTGAAGATGTCCAGGAACGTGGCCTGTCCGTTCTGGCGGGAACGCTGCGAGTAGCTTGCCGCGTTGAGCGCGTCGTCCAGGGCCTCCATGAGCTGGGCTCGTCTCGGCCCCATGCTGTCGAACGCCCCGCACTTTATCATGCTCTCGATGGTGCGCCGATTCACGTGCCGGGAGTCTGTGTGCTCGACGAAGTCGTAGAATGAGGTGAAGGGGCCCCGCGATTTCCGGACCTCGATTATCGACCTGACGGCCAGGATGCCGACGTTCTTGACCGCCGCGAGCCCGAACCTGATTCCTTTTCCCACGACCGTGAACTTCGCGAAGCTCTCGTTGACGTCGGGGGGGAGGATATTAATCCCCATGCTCTTGCACTCGGCGATGTACTTGGATATCTGGTCCTTGTTGTTGATCTCGCTCGAGAGGAGGGCGGCCATGTACTCAACGGGGTAATTCGCCTTGAGGTAGGCCGTCCTGTAGGCTATGAGGGCGTAGGCCGCGGAGTGTGATTTGTTAAAACCGTATTCCGCGAAGCGGGCCATCTTTTCGAATATGCGCTCCGCCACGGCTTTCTTTACGCCGTTGGCCTCCGCACCCTTTACGAAATGTTCTTTCTGCCCCCCGATCTCGCGGACGATCTTCTTCCCCATTATCCGCCTGAGATTATCAGCTTCGGATAGGCTGAAGCCGGCCAGCTCGTGTGCGCATTGCATGACCTGCTCCTGGTATAGCATCACGCCGTAGGTGTCATGGAGGATCGGCTCGAGCTTCGGGTGCTCGTATTTGATCTTGCCCCTGCCGTGTTTTCTTTTCACGTAGTCGTTGAGCATGTGCATCGGGCCCGGCCTGAACAGGGCCAGCAATGCGGTGATATCTTCGAAGCTGTTTATTCCTATTTTTTTGGCGAGGTCCCTCATGCCGCTCGACTCGAGCTGAAAGACCCCGATGGTGTTTGCCTTGTTCAGCAATTCGTATGTTCCGGGATCATCGAGCGGTATGGCCTCCTTGGTGAGCTTGGTTCCGCGGGTTCTCTCTATTATCTTCAGCGTGTCCGAGATAACCGTGAGCGTTCTCAATCCCAGGAAGTCCATCTTGAGGAGGCCTATCTCCTCGATCGGCTTCATGGAGTACTGGGTGATGACCTCGTCCTCCTTGCCCTTGCAGAGTGGGATGTGCTCGGTAAGGGGCCTGTCCGATATGACGACCCCCGCCGCGTGGGTCGAGGCGTTCCGGGGGAAGCCCTCGATTTTTTGGGCGATGTCGATCAGCTTCTTGACCCCCTCTTCTTTATCGTATCTCTGCTTGAGGGCGGGCTCCATGAGGAGCGCGTCGGCGAGGGTGATCCGGGGCTCGGCCGGGATGAGCTTGGCGATCTTGTCCACCTCGGCATAGGGCATCCCGAGCACCCTTCCGACGTCCCTCACGGCTGCCCTGGCCTTCATGGTTCCGAAGGTGATGATCTGGGCGACGTTGTCCACGCCGTACTTTTTCACCACGTAGTCGAGTATCTCGTTGCGCCTGTCGTAGCAGAAGTCCATGTCTATGTCCGGGAGTGTGACCCGGTCGGGATTGAGAAAGCGCTCGAAGAGCAGGTTGTACCTGAGGGGGTCTATGTCCGTAATGCCGAGCACGTACGCCACGATGCTGCCGGCTGCCGACCCCCGCCCCGGCCCGACCGGGATCTCCACGCTCCTCGCGTACCTGATGAAGTCCCAGACGATGAGAAAGTAGCTCGCGAAGTTCATGTGCTCGATTATGCCCAGCTCGTGGTTCAGCCGTCCCATTATATCGGGCCCCGTCCCGGGGTAACGCCTCTCGAGCCCTTCCATGCAGAGTTCCTTGAGGTAATCGCCGGGCCGCTTGCCGTCGGGGGGATGGTAGTGGGGCAGGAGATCCTGGCCGAACTGCAGCTCCAGGTTGCACCTGTTGGTTATCTCGATCGTGTTTTTGATCGCCTCCGGAACCTCGGCGAAGATCTCCCGCATCTCCTCCTCGCTCTTCAGGTAAAACTGGTCGTTGAACATCTTCATTCTCTTCTCGGCGTCGAGAGTTTTTCCCGTCTGCACGCAGAGGAGAATATCATGTGAATAGGCGTCCTCCCGGTAGATGTAGTGGCAGTCGTTTGCCGCCACGACGGGAATGGAGAGATCCCTGGACATTTCCAGGATGCCCCGGTTCACAAGGGCCTGCTCCTCCATGCCGTGGTCGTGAAGCTCCAGGAAGAAGTTGCCATCACCGAGTATCTCGTTGTACGTGCCGGCAGCCTCGCGGGCCTTTTTATCCTGCCCGGCGAGGAGACGCGAGGAGACCTCCCCCTTGAGGCATCCGGACAGTCCGATCAGCCCCCCGGAGTACCTCTCCAGTACCTCCTTGTCTATCCTGGGCTTGTAATAGAACCCCTCGAGGTAGGCGATCGAGGAGAGCTTCATGAGGTTTTTGTATCCCTTCTCGTCCCTGGCGAGGAGGACGAGGTGGTAAGCGGCGTCCTTGACCCCGAAGGCCTTCTTATCGAACCGGCTCCCGGGAGCGATGTACATCTCCTCACCGATTATGGGCTTTATTCCCCTGGCTATCGCCTTCTTGTAGAAGTCGATGGCCCCGGACATGGTCCCGTGGTCGGTAATGGCCAGCGCCGGCATCCTGAGCTCGGCCGCCCTGTCCAGGAGATTGTTCAGCCTGGCTGCGCCGTCCAGCAGGCTGTACTCGGTGTGGACGTGAAGATGTACGAATTTACTGTGAATCACGGTTTTTTTGCCACGAAGGCACTAAGGCACCAAGGTTATAAAATTATTCGTTTAATTCCCTGCTTGATAATAGCTACGTTGAAATTGATGAGAAAGCCAAGCCTCTTGCCAGTCAGTTTTAAATGGCTCAGCAACTGTGCTTCCCATACAGGGTTCATCTGATCTACGGCTTTCAGCTCACAAATGACAAGATCCTCGACTAAAACATCCAAACGTAACCCCTCGTCAAATTCAATTCCGTTATACGCTATGGGAACATCTACTTGCCTTTTATAGGCTAATCCATGTTTAGCCTGAATTATTCATCAACTTGGCGGATTTCACCGTAATGTCCTGGTAATCAGTTGATTGCGCTATATCAATCTAAAAAATCAATTTTTCGCCAGATCGCTGAGAAGCAAACTTCCCTGCTATCTATGCCGGTTTTCGGAATCACATGAATAATTCAGGCTAAGAAGGGGTATTGTGAAAAAAGACGTCCATATACTTCTATTCGTGTTTTCGGTTTTCCTTTTAATCATCGTGCCCCGCCATGCCGCCGGGCAGCCGAACTACGCCTTCCTGGCCCTGGAGTACAGCCACGAGATAATGCGCATGTCTCTCGACGACCCGCCTGCCTACACGATAGACGCGGCCGCCTTCGCCGACGCGTCCGACGGCGTGTGCCGTCCCCTGGCGATGGCATTTCATCCTGAGCCGATAGACCCCTCGTACCCGAACACGGACCATCTCTACGTGGCGGGGTGGGGCGAAGGGGTGAACGTAATAAAGATAATGATCGACCGTGATACGGGGGACAGGGTAGGAGTGGAGGTGTTCGGGCCCGCTCCCCCCGGCGGCATCAGGAGCCTGGCTTTCCAGCCGGGGACAAACAGGCTTTACGCCGCCATACAGTACCGTGTCTATAAGTTTTCAGAGGACGGGAGCAGCTACGAGACGGTGATATATGAAAATGCCTTCTACGATGAGTGCCAGATCGCTTTTCACCCCGACCCCGTGACGGGGGGCAACCTCTACGTGGCCACGGGCTTCAACGACGAGATCATGGTTTTTTCGCCGACCGGTAATCACCTCCAGAACCTGGAGAGTTACGATAACGAATGGCCGCCTATCGACTGGTATCTTCCCCAGAATCTTCTTTTCGTGCGTGACGGCTCGGCTTGGTGGCTTCTCTCGGCGGCTATAAGAGACTACTACAGCAACTGCTCCTTTTCGTTCCTGTGCTTCAACCCGATCGACGACATCTTTCTAGGAGACGAGTGCGTGGACCAGCTGGGCGTTTTTTTCAACGTGGATAAATGCGGTGCGACGGGAGCCTTGAATGGCGACTACTTTACGGGAGTCCTTGCGTACCCGAGGGTGCGCAGGACCGCGCACGATTTCAGCAGCGTGACGATAATCAAGGATTATCCCCACCCACAGCTCCCGGGCCACGGCACCTACGCCCATCTCACGGTCAAGCTGTGGCCGCCGATTGACGCCGACGGTGACGGCCTCTCTGACGTGGCGGAGGTGGGGAGGGGCACTAACCCCGACAACGCGGATTCCGACGGCGGCGGGGAGGGCGACTGGTCTGAGGTGTATGCGGGTCGCAACCCTCGCAACATCTACGATGACGACGGCGATGGCGACGGGTTAAGTTATGCTTTTGAAATAGATCTCGGTACGGGCCCCAACGACCCGGATTCGGATGACGACGGCTACACGGATTACGAGGAGATTGCCTATAACGGAGATGACACGGAATACACCCCCTACCCGACACCGAGCCCAGACACCAACCCTCTCCGCGCCGACACCGATGGCGACGATTTCAGCGATCTTGTCGAAATCGCCGGCGGGAGCGATCCCCTTGCCGGCGGTTCGACTCCATCGAACATAAGGATAAGCTTCCAGCCTTCCGGCTCGACCAGGCCGGATAATTATGCCGTGGACACCGGCTGGTCATACGAGGGTGGCGACTGGGGCCGCGAGTACGGCTGGCAGTAGTCGTAGTCATCGGGTATGCGAGCCTGCCTATTTTCCTCGGTTACCTTCCTTATTGACACAACAGCACCATGTTCTTAATATAAGGCTGATAGTAAGCGAGGAAGGGGGGTATCTGATTTGCCGAAGGTTATCTTAAGAAGAAATGAAACTGTGGACAGGGCTTTGCGTCGCCTGAAGAAGAAGATGGATAAAGAGGGAATAATGAAGCAGCTGAAGCAGCACCGCCACTATGAAAAGCCGAGCCAGAAACGGAGACGCAAGATCAAGTCGGCTTGCTCTAAGAGGCGGTAGTCAGGACTGCTGGAGACGGGGGCGCTTGCGGAAATATCGGGTGTGACGTAGTGTTTTTTGGGATTAATCTAAAACTCAGACACGCAACGTCAGGGCAGTGGGGGCGGGTATTTTTCCCGCCTCCGTTAGACCGTATGGTGCCGGGAGTACTTTCTGTGATTGCTCCCGGTAAGGGGATATCTTAAAAACGCGGTGAATCCTCCCCACGAGTAATTGCTGGAGCTATAAATGCCAACGGTAAGAAGACATAAACGGTCCAGGACGGTCAGGCATAAGTACGATTACGACCGCATGACCAAGAATCTCGTTATTTTTATTGTCTGGCTGGCGGTTCTCCTTATCCCGATTGCCTATTTCGGCGCGCGATATTTTAATGGGCTTACACTGAGGGAAGCTCTGGACATGGCCCAGATTGCCAAGCAGAAGGCGATCGGCTACGGTTTCGTGTCGGGTTATGCAACTCCAGCTGTTGTGGAACTGACCGGTAAAATTATCCATTCCCCGGAGATCGTCAGGCCGCCCCTTTTCATATGGATTCTGTCATTTTTTCCGGGCGTGTCTGAGGGCAGCGACGTGAGTGTCTCCACGTGTTCCTCGCTCTTCTTTGTACTAACGGGCATTCTCATCTTCCAGTTCGCCCGCATGGTCACTGACTTCTCCAAAGCCATTATTGTTTCGATCATCTATCTTTTAAGCATCCCCATGCTAGGGGCTGCCATATCCGGGTTGCCTTATACGCTCACAGCTTTTTTGTTCCTGATCCTTTGTATCTTAATCTATATCGATAGCGGAAAGTCGTTTCTCCTTTCATTTCTCATAGGCATGGTTGCGGGAGGAGTGTACCTCTCAGATTACCATTTTCTCCCGGTTATAGTCCCGGTCGCACTATGCGTCCTCTACGAGCGAAAAAATGACAGGTGGCGTTTCCTCGCCCTGTTCCTGATCGGCTTTGCCGCAATAACTTTGCCGTGGATTCTGAGGAACTATGGGATGGGACTTAACCCCTTTATAGGTTTCCCCCTCAAATACAGGGCGATTATGGGGGCGCCGAATATGACCCCAAATGTTACATTTGGCACTTTCGGCCTGGCTAAGCTTGATGAATTATATTCGCACGCTGCCGTCTACAGGAAAGTCGTTGCCAACCTTCTGAGAATTTATAATGGCTTTATGCTATTTGGCGGTATTTTAATGGCTTTAGCTTTTATAGCCTCGATTTTTATTGCCTATCGTGGCCTCGCTGCGGTAAGGATGGTAGTTTACAGCTCAATTGTGTTGGTCAGCCTTGCGATATCGGCGGATGATGGGAATATCGCGGGCCTTACGCCGCTGCTGCCGATGATTATTTTCCTGGCCGTCACGGGCTTGTACAGGGTTATTGACAAATCTGATTCTATTTCCGATAATGTTAAATTGTGGGTCATACGGGTATTTATTGTCCTTAATATACTGCCTTTCGTCGGTGCTATTGCCCGGGCTCCGAATCCGAGGAGGGTGCGCATGAGAATGGAAAAGTCCAGGTTGGTGATGGAGGAACTGGGAAGCGTTGTAGGAGGCCAGGAGATAGTCATTACCGATGAGCCATGGAGATTGTCTTGGTACAGCGCGGTCCCTTCGGTTTTACTGCCGGAGGAGAAGGAAGACTATCAGTTGCTTGTCGACAGCGCCGGTGATTTCAAGTTTGCTTATTTGACCAGCAGTATCGCGGACAAGCCGATGAGATTATGGTCAGCCATGTTCCTGAGCCGCTCCGTCCCATCGTGGTTTCCGCTGAGGGAAGGGCACGTTCTCTCGGACAAGTCGTTGATTTTAAGTGATAGAAAAAGATGGTAATGGGGGTGAGTAATATGAGGCTCTTTAAATTCTTTGTGGTTATCAGCTTTTGCGTGGTTCTGTCTGCCGTGTCGGCAGCGTTTTCACAAACCAGCAGAGAAGAGCTTGAAAGAAAGTATCCGGACATAAAGTTTCACTGGATGAAGGAGGCGCCAGCGGAGCAGCCCCTCGCCGGCGAGGCGAAGGGGGCCGACCAGGCCGGTGAGCCACCGGCGGAGCAGCCGCTATGGCCCGGGGACCCGGCCACGGCCGAGAGCCTGGCGAGAGAGGAGATGGAGCAGAGGATGATGAGGGATCCGGAGATGAGGATCGAGGAGATGGAGTCGGCAACCGCGACGAACCTGATGGAGCGGGAGTCTTATGTGCTCGGGCCCGGCGACGTAATCAGCCTCAACGTGCGCGATCATCCCGAGTTCAGCAGCCCGGCCCTCGCCATCGGGCTCGGAGGAGAGCTTATACTTCCCCTGACCAACGAGGTCATTTACGCCGAGGATCTGACTGCCCAGGAGCTGGCCGGAAAGATACAGCAGCGTCTCGAGGCCTATATAGAGACGCCTTTCGTGACGGTCTTCATAATTGAGTATAACAGCAAGAAATACTATATCCTGGGCGAGATCGGCGCCGGCGTGTACCCCATAGGCGATACGAGTATAACGCTTATGGACGCTCTCTATCAGGCGGGGCTCCCATATGAGGGAACCTCGGCAATGAGGAGGGTGCAGATTATTACTCCTGACGAGGAGGCGCCGAAGAACGAGTGGGTCAATGTTTACGCTATTCTCTATAAGGGGAGGATGAAGCATAACATCACGATACAGCCCGGAACGATAATCTATGTGCCCTCGACGATGCTGACGAAGCTTTCCGGCGTCGTCCGCCAGCTCTCCACGACGACGGAGGACCTCGCGAGCGTGCCGTGGGATCTTGCGAACTTCGACGCCGGCCTGATCGCGTTCGACCGCGCCTACGGCCACGGCGGATATATCGGAAAGGGGCTTGCCTGGCACGGTGGGTGGTGATGGCTGAGTATGTCTGTCAATGTCTCTACAATTACCGGCACGGCCAAGAACTACGTTGAGGTAATATTCCAGCGCAAGTGGCTCTTTCTCGCCCCGGCGATAGTGTGCTTCGTTCTCGCTTTCGGCATAAGTTATCTTATGCCTTCACAGTATAGGACTTCCAACCTCGTTATTATCGAAGAGCAAAAAATACGCAATCCCCTGATCCGGGGACTCGCTGTCTCCCAGTCTGTCAAGGAGCGCCTTGCTACACTCACCAAGACGTTGAAGAGCACGACCAGGCTCGAGGCCGTTATCAAGGATATCGGCCTCGATTCGAGAGTGGACAGCCAGCTGGGCATGAACCAGCTCGTGGGAAGGTTCAGGGGTAATATCGATGTCTCGCTCGTGGGGGCCAAGGGCGAGCTTCTTTCAATAACCTGTATTGACAGGGATCCCGTGGTCTGCCAGAAGGTCGTCAACACCATCACGAAGCTTTTCATTAACGAGAATATCGCCCTCCAGGAGAAGGAGCTCAATACCGGAATAGACTTTCTTGAAAGCCAGAAGTCCGTGTATCTGGACAAGCTGAAGGAAGCCGAATCGGAGCTCACTACATACACCCGCAAACACCAGGAGGCCCTCCTGTCCGTTGAGGCGGGGGAGAAGATAAGCGATGTCCTCGGCACCGCCGTTGCGGCTGGAAATATCCATGTCCTGAGGCTCACGCGATACAGGGCCGATGTCATAGAGCAGAATCTCAGGCTGAAGACGTTTGTGGCGAAAAAAAATGCTCTGCAGGAGCGCCTGAAGAGAACCCCGGAGTACGTTATATCGTCCAGGGTGCGGGAGCTCAGCCCGATCATGAGGGAGCTCAATAAGACCCTCGTGGAGAAGCAGATACGGCTATCCAGGCTCCAGATAGATTCCACGGAGAATCACCCGATGGTAAGGCGGCTCAAGCAGGAGATAGAGAAAACCGAGGCGGAGCTGCAGAGGAAGAGCGAGGAGACGGTCAAGCAGGAGACCAAGTCGATCAACCCCGTTTACCAGGACCTCCTGGGGCAGTTGAGCAGGGTCGAGGCCGAGATCGCCGGCATCGAGGACCGCCTCAAGCTGACGGAAATAGTCATATCGGAACTTTACCAGGAAGTCGAAGATGTTCCCGAGAAGCGTCAGGTGATGAGCGATCTTCAGAGGAATTATAATATATACAGCAGGCGGTACTCCGACCTCGAGGACAAGCTCCAGACGGCGTACATCACGAAGAGGCTGGAAGAGATGGAAGCCGCAACGGCTTTTAAAATACTGGATGAGGCCCGGGTTCCCCTCGTGCCTTTCAAGCCCAACAGGAAGGCGATGTGCCTCATCGGTCTTGTCATAGGCATGTTCATAGGCGCAGGCTTGATCTTCCTCGCGGAGGCCACCGATCATTCGTTTGACGATGTGGGAGAGATCAGGGCTTTCCTGGATATTCCCGTGCTGGGGTCCATAAGCCAGATTCTCACTGTGGAGGACGCGCTTTTCAACCGGTCCAAGAAGCGTCTGGCCTACGCCGCGCTTATCGTCTTCACGATAACCGTTCTCCTGACCGTCTTCATAACAGTTACCGTGAAAAAGGGTTGATCCATGGCTGAGAAATTGACATTCGGCAGATTGAAGTCTTTCATTCTCGAGAAGCAGAGGAGCCTGAAGGAAGAGATCAGCGCCCAGACATACATAGCTGATACGAAGGGCACAGAGGAGGGGATAGACAGCCGGCTCGTTGCTTTCACCGACCCGACGTCCCATGTCGCGGAGCAGTACCGCAGTTTAAGGACGAACCTCTGCTCTCTTTCTCCGGACAACCCTCTTCAGGCGATCCAGGTTACGAGCTCATTGAGGACGGAGGGCAAGACCATATCGGCGTGCAACCTCTCTTTCTCACTTGCCCAGGACAGAGAGAAGAGGGTGATACTGGTGGACGGCGATATGAGAAAGGCTTCCATTCACAAGCTCTTCAACATTTCCAAGGAGCCGGGTTTCTCCGATGTGCTCTCGAGGGGATACAGCATAGACAGGTTCATCGATAAGCCCATATGCGGCAACCTCTACGTGGTTCCCGCCGGAAAGGCTCCCGCAAATCCGTCGGAGTTGCTCACATCGTCCAGGATGAAAAGCCTCCTGGCGGATCTCAGGAGCAAGTTCGACTGGATTATATTCGATATTCCCCCCATCATTGCCGTTACCGATGCGAGCGTTCTCGGGGCGCAGCTTGACGGGACGCTACTTGTGGTGCGGGCCGGGCGTACACAGGCTGTTGACGTTGAGAGGGCATATTCTCTTTTAAAGGAGGCCCATGCGACGCCCGTTGGCGCAATTCTCACCAACGTCGTGACTTACATACCCTACTATCTATACCGCTACCGCTATATCTACGCCCACTACGCTCGCCCGTACTCCTATACATAGAACCTCTGCCTTAAAGAGGTGCTGTTAAATAAAGCAGTGTATTTGGCCGCGCGATATCGGGGGAAACTGCTAACGCGATTTATTGTTTCACAATCCCGCTACCGTAATTTAGATAACTTACTGAAATGAGAAATAAAGTAACTAATAAAGCTTTTCTGGCCGGGGAGGGGGTTCCTCCTCCCATAAACTGGAAGCTTTACATCGGCCTTGTCTTCGCCGGCCTGATCGCAGGCAAGGTCGTGGCGATGAGCCAGAGGGGCGCGGTCGGAACTCCTGAGATGAGGCTGCTGGTTCTCGTCTCCGCCCAGATCGTTCTTTTTATCCTGGCGCTTTTTTCGGAAAAGTTTTCATATTTTGCCCTTATTATCTACATACCGTTCAGCCTGAAGCTTCCCGGCGACTACGGTTTCGCGGTTAACATCGCCAACATCCTCATCCTTATCACGTTTTTCGGTCTCATCATGCGTTCGGTCAAAACGGGCGAGACGTTTTTCGAGAAGACCTCGCTGGACAAACTTATCGTACTCTGGCTGGTGCTTCTCACCATGGCCTTTATGCATGGCGCCTATTTTGCGGACAAGGACTGGACCGTCCTTGCGATTTGCTTGAAGCGGTTTCTCACACCGCTTTTAATCTACTTCCTTACCTTCTGGGTGATCAGGGACAGGGAATATCTCAAGGACACGCTGGTTGTGCTCCTGCTCGGTCTCAGCCTCGCCGCCTTCCTTAACATAAAGGACGCCTGGGTGCCGACCCATTTTCGCTGGGAGAAAAGATGGGGAGAAGTTGCCTCGCAGGGGAACTTGTTTGCGGCCTTCCTGGTGTATAACATGTTCATTTTACTGGCCATTTTCTGGCAGAATATCAGGAAACCGCTTTACTGGGGACTTCTTATACCCTTCTTCTGGTGCTTGAGGTCGATCATGCTCTCGTACTCCCGTGGAGGCTGGATAGCACTCTCCGTGGCGTCCATTGCCTTTGCTTTTTTAAAAAATAAATTTATAGGGGTCGCGGTGCTCATTCTATTCCTCATGATTTACAAGGCGCCGCACGCCTTCCTCCCCGGCTCGGTTGCGGAGCGGATAACGAGCACGAGCACTGTAAGCGTCCACAGATTTGAAGAATACAGGCAGTATGAGGTCTCGGCCGAGAGCCGCCTGGTCCTCTGGAAAGGGGCCATCAAGATGATCGCGAAGAACCCGGTACTTGGTGTCGGTTATATGTGGTCGCGCAAGCTCATCCATGAGTACGCCCCAGTTCGTAGAGGGAGGGATCTGCACAACGGCTACCTCTCCCTTGCCGCGGAGATGGGCCTGCCGACCCTGATCGTCTTCATAATCCTCATTCACCATATTTTCAAGGCCACGTGGGTTGTATACAGGAAGTGCCCGGACCCCCTTCTCAGGGCCACAGCTCACGGCTTCCTTGCGGGCATAGTCGGCTTCATAGTGGCCAACATGTTCGGCGACAGGTTCAGCTCCGAGGAGACGATAACCTATTTCTGGATAATTGCTGCCATCATCATGAAGGTCAAGACGGTGATGGACAGGGAGGCCCTTCCGGTGATGAGGCAGCAGGGAAGCACGGAGTAGATAACCACTATTTAACTGCGGCGCTTTCAGGTGGGTCAAGATGCTGGAAAACACGATTAGAAATATGCGCGCCTTGCTTGGCAGGCGGGGTTGGAACAAGATGGCCAATCGCATCGAATGCCGGAGGCAGCCGGAGAAATGTTCCTCGTATCCGACCGATTACTGGATCGAGGTAACGAACAGGTGCAATCTCATGTGCCGCATGTGCCGACGGAGGTTTGCCCGGCACGAGGAGGCGGATATGGATGAATCCGTATTCGGGAAGGTGCAACCCCTGCTCGGGTACGCCCTGCGCGCCGAGCTTAACTGCTGGGGTGAATCCCTCGTGGCGCCCGGCATGCTCGAAAAAATTTATGATTTCATTTCCCCGATGCCGGTGTGGATGCAGTTGACGACGAACGCCATGCTTCTTACCGGGAGATGGGCCGAGAAATTTCTCGGGGCTAGTATGGAGCTTGTTGTTTCTCTTGACGGTGCCCGTGAGGAGACCTTTGAGAGCATCCGGTCGGGGGCCCGCTTCCCCGTCGTATTGAACAATATCGAAAAGCTTGCGGCCCTGAAAAGGGCCGCCCGGGAGAGGTATCCCATCCTTTCATTCAGGTTTGTCGCCATGGCCGATAACGTGGGGGAGCTTCCCGAGGTGGTCCTCCTGGCCGAAGAGCTGGGCGTTAGCAACATCTACGTTGTGTACCTCGTGGCCCACAGCGAGGAGATGAGGCGGAAATCGCTTTTTTACAACAGGGGCCTGGCTCGGGAAGCTTTTCACAGGGCCAGGGAGGCCGCCGGTGCCGCCCACGTCAACCTCTGGCTGCCACGGCTGATGGGGAGCGCGTCGGATGAAAGGGTTGACGCCTGGCGAAGGTGCCGGGAGCCGTGGCATGTCTTTGTCGTCAAGAGCAATGGAGAGGTGAACCCCTGTTGCCACACTCCCGATCTCGTCATGGGAAGCTTGAAGGAGTCCAGCTTCGATGAGATCTGGAACGGCGAGGCTTACAGGCGGCTGAGAAGAGCCCTCAGGGAGGGCCATCCTCCCCCGGCATGTCTTCACTGTCACATGAGCTTTCCCGACGTGAATGACGAGTCTTCTCACGTCAAGATCGTCAGGACTCGGGAAGGCCTTTTCAGAGGCTACGAGTTCGAAGGTTGAAAACGCTCAGGGATCAGGTTATACGGAACAGCTCCGTCAACGTGGCGAGTTTTTCGTGGCAGGCGCTTCTCTCGTTTTTCATAACCCCCTATATAATCTGGCGGATCGGCAACGCGGCGTTCGGTCTCTGGGCCGTGGTATATTCCATTGTAACCTTCTGCAGCCTCCTGGATTTTGACCTCGCACAGGCTTTCGTGAAATACGTCGCGGAGTACAACGCATCGAAAGAGATGAAGAAGCTTAATCAGGTAGTCAACACCGGCCTTGTCCTCTATCTCGCCTTCGGCGCGGCTGTGGTGGCCGTTGTCTGGGTCGCGGCGCCTGCCATCATCGGGATATTTCCGGAGGTCTTCGTGGAAAAGGCCCTTTACGGTGACGGCCTTTTCGTACTGAAGATCGCGGCTTTGATTTACGCTATGGAGACGGGTCTGAGCGCCCTGACGTGTATACCCAGAGGGGTGCAGAGGCTGGATATCGAAAAGATCGTTCTCACTGTCAAGGTAACGCTGGATGCCCTGGGCACGGTAATCGTGCTGGAGCTGGGCCACGGCATAAAGGGACTGGTGATTACCTACCTGATCACCTCGGCCCTGGCCTGCTTTGTTAAAATCATCCTGGCATTCAGGCTCCTGCCGACACTGAGGCTTTCCCCTTCTTTCGTAAGCGTGGCGACAGTGAAGCATCTTTTTCCATTCTGCTGGAGGCTGGAGGTTATGAAGTTCTCCCAGTGGTCCAACCTGCGGCTCGATAAGATCCTGATAGGATATTTTATCTCCCTGGAGGCTGTGACCTTGTATCACCTGGGTTCCGTGGTGGTTGGTTTTGTGCGCAGGGTTCCGACGCTGTTCCTGGCGGCGCTCATGCCCGCCTTCTCGGAGCTGAGTGTGAGCAGGAGCGCGCGCGAGTTCCACGCCTCGGTTGTGAGGGCGACGAAGTACATAGCGCTTGTGGCCGTCCCCATGGCCTTCTTTCTGGGGTGCGCTGCGGGAAAGATCATGGAGGGCTGGATGGGGCCGGGCTACGAAGCGTCGGCGAACGTTATAAGGATACTCGTTGTCGGCTACTGCGCCTCTATCGCCGCGGGCGGAGGGCTTTCCTCCGCCGTCATCGGTATGGGCCGGCCCGGAGTACAGATGAAGGCGTCCGTGCTGAACGCTGTCCTGAACACAGTTCTCAGCGTTGCGCTGATCCTCCGGCTCGGCTTCTACGGGGCCCCGCTGGGAACGACCATCGCCATGGTCGTTGCCGTCGTCTATTTCATGGCGAGGTTCCAGGGCCTTTTCTCAAGGGAGGATAGAACGCCTTTCACGGGCATTTACTTGAAGGTCGTTGTGGCGGGAGGGGCGGCGTGCCTGGTTTTCCCGGTAATAGAAGCTTTGCTTGGGCCTCTCGGGGTGGCATCCCGCCTGACCGTGCTTCTCCGCCTGTCTGTCGACGGGGCCTGCTACGTCTTTTTATGCCTTGCCATGTTAATGATCACGGGCTATTTTGATGAGCGCGACAGGCTCATGTTGTCGAAATTCGCGCCTTTAACAGGGTGGAGGAAAAAATGAGTGACTCAAACAAGCCGGCCCACGAGGGCGCGCGCTACTGGTTCATCAGGTCGAAGAAGTACGACGGTCTGGAGTGGGTGCATAAGCGCTCTCTGATATCGGCGATTATAAAAGCAGGGGAGTTCGAGAAGGACCACCTTGTCCTTGATGTGGGGACTGGTACCGGTGCCGTTGCCAGAAGCGTCTCCCGTTTTGTCAGGGAGGTGATCGGAATCGATAAATCGGCCGCAATGATGAAGAGGGGGGACTGGGGCGAAAACCGCTATTTCGTGCGTCGGGATATCAGGGAGCCGCTGTTCCGCGATGGGGTCTTCGATAGAATTACGGCCAGGATGGTCTTTCACCATATTCTCGAGGGGACCCGGGGGGCGATGAGAGAGTGTTGCAGAGTTCTCAAGAAGGGCGGATTGATGGTGCTGGTCGAGGGGGTTCCACCGTCAGAGAAGGTGAAGGAGGATTTTACGGAGATATTCAAGCTGAAGGAAGAGCGCCTTACGTTCATGGGGGAAGACCTTGTCGCGTTGATGAAGGGGGCCGGGTTTAAAAAGACCGACATAAGGTATCACGTAATGAGGCATATGAGCGTAAAAAACTGGCTTGATAAGAGCGGCCTTCCCACGGCTGCGGTAAACAAGATATATGATATGCACCGGCATGCCTCTCCCGTGTTCGGAAAGTGCTACAACATGGTTATTACTCCCGATGACTGCCTTATCGATATGAAGATGGCGATCGTGGTCGGAGAGAAGCAATGAAGTATTCTGCTCCGACGCAGTCGGAGCATTAATAAATTTGCGAGCGTAGCGAGCTGATTTATAGATGAAGATACGCGAGATGAGAGAGGCGGCGCAGCGCCCGCAGAGAAACAACGACGGCTTCTATACCCGTCATGTGGCGCGCTTCTTCTCCATCTACCTTACGAGGATTCTTGTGGCGGCGGGGCTCACGGCCAATACGGTGACGGGCCTCATGATGGCTGCGGGGTTATGCGCCGCTCTTCTTTTCACGTCAGTGAGCCTCCTTCACCGGGTTGCCGGTGCGCTCGTGATGCAGTTCTGGTTTATTCTCGATTGCTGTGACGGCGAGGTTGCCCGGCTGAGAAAATCCTCGAGCCTCACCGGTCTCTACATGGACTATCTGGTCCACTACACGGTTCATCCTTGCATGATCTTTTTCCTGGGAATCGGGCTGTTTCGCGCCGGCGATGATGGTTCTGTTCTTATCCTTGCCTTTTCGGCGGCGATGGCCGTGCTTCTTGCGGATATCGTCGAGGACTGCCGTTACAAGGCGGTGTATCTCGAGGGGGTCAAGAGCAAACCCGCTTCAAAACCCGCCGGGCAGTCTCCTCCGCGCCCCGGGCGGGGGAGGGTATCACCGCTGCGCGGGACGATTCAAAGGGTGATTGTCTTCTTCTGCTCGCTGTATTATCTGTTCAAGTTTCCTGCCGTAATGAACCTCATGTGCGCGGGAATCGTGCTGGATTGGTCGATGGTCATGCCCTCTATCTCCTGGTCGAAGATGGTCCTTCTTTTTATAGGCACTGCGGGACACCTTCACTGGACCTCGATTGCCGCCGCGACTATCTATTACAGGGAGACGGAAAGGAGCTATTCGATATCGGGCGGGATGGGGAGGGCGGACCGGGAGAAGTCTTCACGGCGATGAAAGCCTGCCCGCTCATAGGAGTGGTCCTGATCAACTGGAACCAGTATGAGGACACCGTTGACTGCCTCGGGTCATTATATGAAATGGATTACCCGAACTTCAGGGTCATCCTGGTAGACAACGGCTCCAGTGACGGGTCGGGTGAGAGGATCGCCCGGCTTTTCCCCCGTGTCGATATGATCTACTCGGAGGCCAACCTGGGCTTCGACGGCGGAAATAATCTAGGTGTCATGAGGGCGCTCAATCTGGGGTGCGACTACATCTTTTTACTCAACAACGACACTGTCCTCGACCCGCGCCTGATCGACGAGCTTATCGCCGTAGCGGACTCGGACCGCAGGATCGGGATTCTCGGGCCGAAGATCTACTATTACGACGAGCCGGATATTGTCTGGTGGGCCGGGTGTTGTCTGTCCGTCTCCCCTCACGGGATGTTCAATTTCAGCCAGGAGGGCAACATGAAGGAGGACGTGGGCCAGTTCGATGATGTTGCCGAAATCGATGGCGCCATAGGCTGCGCCATGCTGGTAAAGAGGGGGGTGATAGAGAAAGCCGGGCTCCTCGATGAGCGGTTCTTTATCTATCACGAGGAGCACGATTATGCGCTCCGCGCCATAGCTGAAGGTTATCGCATCGTGTTTGTCCCCGGGGGAAAGCTCTGGCATAAGGTATCGAGAGCCATGGGGGGCGTTCATTCCGTGAGCCAGTGCCATCTCTGGACGAGGAACTGGCTGCTTTTGATGCGGAACCATATACCGCTCAGCAGGTGGTTTTTACTTTATTACCACTATCTCAAGGAGGCTTACTGGGTCTATCAGGGTTATAGAGAGCAGGGAAACGACGAGGGTGGAAGGGCCGCGCTCGATGGAATATGGAACGCTCTTTTGAACAGGTTCGGCCCATTGTCCGATCGGGCCTGTCCCCGTCCTCTCGTGTGGCTTGTTGAAGCTCATTACCGTTTGAGACAGAGGAATAGTGAGGATAATGCGGATCGGCTTTGATGCGCGTATTCTGAACTCCCGGCGGCGCACGGGAATCGGTGTCTACGCGCACAACCTCGTTAGTTCCCTGGCCTCCCTCTATACGGATGAGCGTTTCTATCTCATCTATCCGTCTCTGGGCAGAAGGGAGATGTCGGGTTGGGGCTATGAGGCTTTCCCCCGACTCTGTCTGAAGGGCGCCATGGTTCCCGATTCCGTCCGGGAGGATCGCTTCTATAAGCTCTGGCTCGATATCTACCTTCCCCTGGCCATCCGCAGAATGAGGCTGGACATATTCCACGGCCCCGCGAACCTGATCCCCTCGGCGGGCAGGGCGAAGAAGGTCCTGACGGTGCACGATCTTTCTTTCATTGTGACGCCGGAACTGGCGTTCGATTGCTCCGTTGATTTCCTGAAAAGATTCAGGGCTGGCGTGAGAGCCGCGGCCGCCGTTATCGCGGTTTCAGGGCGCACCAGGGACGATCTGGTACTCCACTGTGGAGCCGCTGCCGAGAAGGTGGAGGTGATTCACGAGGGAGTCGATCCGGTTTTCCGGGTTGTTGAAGACGAGAACACGAGGGCCGGCTGGCGGTCCGGGCTCGGGCTACCGCGCGATTATATCCTGGGGCCGCTCTCTCTGCATCCGAGGAAGAACAGCCTCAATCTAATCCGCGCCTATGCCGTTGCCAGGAAGAGGGGTTGTCGCCATGTCCTGGTCCTTCCCGGCAAGGACTACGGCCGGAATGAATGCTGCAGTCTCGTGGAGGACCTCGATCTCCGGGAACATGTGCTCTTTCCCGGTTATGTGGATGATGCCGACCTCCTCCCTCTATACAGCCTCGCCGCCGTCTTCGTGTACCCCTCGCTGTACGAGGGATTCGGTCTGCCCCTCCTGGAGGCCATGGCCTCCGGATGCCCTGTCATAACCTCGGAAAGAGGAAGCATACCCGAGGTGGCGGGTGAAGCTGCATTATATACGGATCCGGAGGATGTCGAAGAGATCGCCGGGGCAATAACTCTGGTTTTGAGCGACAGGTCGCTCGCGTTGTCCATGAAGAGGAAGGGGCTCGAAAGGGTAGGGCGCTTCTCCTGGGAGCGGTGCGCCAGGGAAACTCATAATGTATATGATAAGTTACTCAACACTTGATCGTGTAATATCAGGATTATATTCAATACCGCCAAGGACACATGGGGAGTCTATATCTGAATGACAAAACCAGGAACCCGAATAACGAATGAATAAGCGCTGGGTCCATATCAGTATTATCGTGCTCCTTGCCCTCGTCTATTTCCGGGGCGTATACCTTCGTCCCGGGGAGATGGTGTACAGCTCGGACTCAGATCTTATCCGCTTCCATGCTCCCCAGCGCTCCTTCCTGGTAGAGTCACTCAAGAAGCACGGCCGGATTCCCCTCTGGAACCAGTTGCGATGGTCGGGAGCGCCGTATCAGGCAAACCAGCAGTCCATGACTTTTTATCCCCTCGTGTGGCTCCTCTTGCCGGTGCCGCCGGATTATAGTTACGGTTACTATTTCATGGTTCACGCGGTCCTGGCCGGCTTTTTCATGTATCTCTATCTGGGGGAGATCGGCCTGGACAGGTTTGCCCGCCTGCTCGGCGCCGTCCTGTACATGTTCGGCGGGGCGGCTCTGTACATGTATCTCTACCATAATGTGGCCTTCCTCTTCCCCTGGACCGCCCTGTTGATGTTCCTGGCGGAAAGGCTTGTCCGCCGGGTCAGGATTTTTTATGCGATATTGCTCGGTATGGTTGCCGCCATCCAGTTTCTCGGCTGTCACCCCCAGTATTTTTTCTTTAATCTCTGCCTCATCTCGTGCTACCTTGCCTGGCTGGTCTTTCGCCGCAGGCGCGGGGCACCCCGGTCCGATGTCCTGAAAATTTGCGGCTATCTTGCCGTTTCCTTCGCCGTCTTCGCCGCCCTGGCGGCTGTGCAGCTGCTGCCCGCTATCGAGTTTTCAAAGTATTGCAGCCGCAGGGGCGGTCTCTCGCTCTATGACTCGTCGTATCCGCTCTTCTATCCATGGCAGATATGGAGGTGTATTTATATCGTTCCGGGCAAGGGACCATACGGGGGCATCTATTTCGGCTTTGGCATATCCATGCTCGCTCTGTGGGGGATGGTCTTGAGCGACAGAAGAGTCAAGGTGTTTTTCATCGCCTTCTCACTCATCTGTTTCATCTACGCCTTCGGCAAATTATCCCCACTCTTTTACCTTTGCTACAAGTTTCTTCCCCCCTTCAGATATTTTCGCGAGCCTGCCCGTTCCCTGTGGGTTTTCTCTTTTTCCTGGATAGTCCTTGCCGCCCTTGGCATGGATTCGTTGCTCCGTCCGGGCAGGTTTGACCGCCCGCCGGGCCGCTCTTTCAGGTTGTCCATGAGGCTGGCCATCTGCGCCATTCTTGTCGCGATTCCTGGTTGGTTGTTGAACACTTCCGGCGGAGGCCGACTCGCGCTGCGCTGCGCTCGTTACCTGTACGGGCTGGCTCGATTCAGCTCTCCCTTCGCCGCCCACCGGGCGGCGATAGGGGATCTCCTGTCGGAGGGGACATGGATGGGCCTGCAGCTGCTTCTTTTCATAGCCGCAAGCTACCTGCTGCTGTGCCTGATTCTCGGCCGGTCACCCTCATTCCGGAGGAAGATCGTCATACCACTGATCTCCCTTGCCGTCATAGCCGAGCTTCTGTTTGTGGGGTGCAGGATGCAAACCATCCGCCCGGCGGAACTCTATGAGGAGACCGCCCCGCTGAGTTTCATCAACAAGAGCCGGAAGGGCAGGTTCCGCGTCCTGGGGATGGGCAATCCCCGCCCCCTTCCCCAGGTTATCGCCCAGCATTACGGCATAGAGCTCGTGGACGGGTACGATCCTTCCGTGCTTGATGATTATCTCCGGTTTACCAACAGCGCGGCATCGGTCGAGAAAGGGGGAGCGGTTACAAAGCTTCCCCTCACGGACGGGTCGGTGGACGATATCGTCAATAACACCGTCTTGGACCTTCTCAACGTTCGCTTCATTCTCTCACTCGAGCCCGCGAAGGAGGGGCGCTACAGGCTGTGCGGGATTTTTCACGATGTCCCCCTCTACAGGCAATTCGGAGGTATCGTCAGGGAGCCGGACTATTACGTGTACGAGAACACGACCGCCTTGCCCCGGGCATTCGTGGTGCCGGAAGCACGGGTAATCCGGGATAGAGAAGAGCTGTTGCGCCGGTTAAGTGATATGGATCCCAGGCGGGTCGTATTTCTCGAGAAGGAGTCGGGGGCGGCCCCGGGAGTAGAGCCTTTCAGGGGTATTCCATATAGCAGTTGCCTGCCGAACGAGATCAGGCTTGATGTCAGCGTGCGCCATCCAGCTTACCTCGTTCTCAGCGAGATCTGGTACCCGGGGTGGAAGGCCTTCGACAACGGCCGCGAAAAGGAGGTTCTGAGGATGAATTATCTCTTGCGCGGAATTTTCCTTGAAGCCGGGGACCATACGGTTGTATTCCGTTTCCAGCCGGCCTCCTATGAAATCGGGCGCCTGGTCAGCCTTGCGGCACTTGTCGTAAGCGCCGGGGCCATCCTCATCAGCTGCAGAAAGAGGCGAAAGTGATAAAAGACCTGTCCATAGTTATTCCCGTCAAAAACGAGGGCGGAAATATTAAGACCCTCCTGAGGGAACTCAGACGGGTAGTGGACGGCCTCAACGTGAATTACGAGGTCATAGTGGTGGATGGGCGATCGAGCGACGATACCGTCCTCCATGCTAGTCCTTTCGCGGAGAAGGTGATAACACAAAAACACCCGGGTTACGGAAACGCACTCAAAGATGGATTTGCGGAAGCCGGTGGAGAATACATAGTGACCATGGACGGCGACCTCTCCCATTCGCCGGAATTTATAAAGACCATGTACCTGGAGCGCGAGGGCGCCGAGCTCGTTATCGCTTCGAGATATGTGCCGGGGGGGAGGGCGATGATGTCGGTGGGGAGAAAAATCCTAAGCTTGATTTTAAATAGAGTGTTTTCCAGGATTCTCTCGCTCCCTATTCGTGACATCTCCAGCGGATTCCGGTTGTATAAAGCGCCCATCTTGCGCGGCATGGAGCTTTTCCGTGGTGACTTTTCCATACTTGAAGAAATAGCCATAAGGATGTGGAACGACGGCTACACTATAAAGGAGATTCCTTTCACGTATGTACCCAGAATCCACGGTCGCTCCAAGGCCAAGCTTGTGGCGTTCGGCGTGTCATATCTGAAAACCCTCTTTTCCATGTGGAAGCTCAGAAATTCGTACGAGACCGCGGACTACGATGACAGGGCTTATGACAGTGTTATACCATTTCAGCGGTACTGGCAGCGTCGTCGCTATAGTACCGTTATGAGATTTTTGGGAAACAACGGCAGGATTTTGGATATAGGTTGCGGGAGCAGCAGGATTATCAAGAGTCTTCCCCGATCCGTGGGGCTCGATATGTCTATGAGCAAATTGAGGTATCTGAGAATGACCAACCCCAAGTTGGTCAATGCGTCGATTTTCGGTCTTCCGTTCCGTCCGGAGGTTTTCGATGAGGTAATATGTTCTCAGGTCATCGAACATGTCCCGATGGGGCCGGCTATATTTGATGGATTCAGGGATGTCCTCAAAGAAGGGGGCACTTTGATCCTGGGAACTCCGGATTACGGCCGAATCAGCTGGTGGATTATCGAGTTCCTTTATGGGATACTTATGCCCAATTCATATAAAGATAAACATATCACCCATTATAGCTTTGCCCGGTTAAGAGAGTTGCTCCGGGTGCACGGTTTTGATATTAAGGAATATGCCTACGTTTTCGGTTCTGAATTGATTATCAAGGCTCAAAAAAGGCCCGGATGCGTACTGTTATAACCAAGGAGGTGCTATGAAGGTACTGATTACCGGCGGCGCGGGGTTTGTAGGAAGCAACCTGGCGAGCCGCCTGGCCCAAGAGGGAATGGACATCGTCATCCTGGACAATCTATCCAGGAGGGGGACTGAGAGGAATATCGATTGGCTTCTGGGAAAGCACCCCGGATCTATAAGGTTTATCGAGGGCGATATACGTAATCCGGAAGCGTGCAGCAAGGCTGCTGCTGATGCCGGGATTATTTTTCATCTGGCCGCTCAGGTCGCGGTGACGACCTCGGTTACCGATCCTCGGAATGATTTCGAGGTGAACGCACTCGGAACGTTCAATATGCTGGAGGCGGCGCGGGGGAGTTCGGCGGATCCGGTGTTTCTGTTAAGCTCAACCAATAAGGTTTACGGAGGCATGGAGGATATAGAGGTTGTGGAGGGGGATGAGCGGTACCGGTTCGCCGATTACCCTGACGGGGTGGGCGAGGACAGGCCGCTTGATTTCCACTCGCCGTACGGATGCTCGAAAGGCTGCGCCGACCAGTACGTGAGGGATTACTCGCGGATATACGGCTTGCGAACGCTCGTTTTCCGCATGTCCTGCATCTACGGTCCTCGCCAGTTCGGCAACGAAGATCAGGGCTGGGTGGCGCATTTCCTGATCTCCGGCATGAAGGGGAATCCTGTAACGATATACGGAAACGGAAAGCAGGTGAGGGATATACTCCATGTTGACGACCTCTTGGACGCCTATCTCGAGGGCGTGAAAAGAGCTGATGAGATCAAGGGGGAAGTCTTCAATGTCGGCGGCGGCCCGGACAACACGCTTTCTCTCCTCGAGCTCATCTCGCTGATGGAGGAGCTCTACGGGCGGGAGATGAACTATTCTTTCGCCGACTGGAGGCCCGGAGATCAGCCGGTCTACATCAGCGATACCAGGAAGGTGCGCGGTCGGTTCGGGTGGAAGCCGAAGTACCCGGTGAGGAAAGGCATCGGGAATCTCCATAGCTGGATTACGGAGAACAAGGGTCTCTTCGCCTAGAATGAGGCTCCTCTGGCTGACAGACGATTACCTTCCGCACAGGGGAGGATCAAGGATCGTCTACCATAACATCTGCGCCAGGATCGTTGATGCTCAGTTATGCATGATGACGAGATGGATGGATGGGTGTGGCGTATTCGACAGGACAGCGGGCTATCGCATTGAACGTGTTCGCGTTCCCTTCCTGAACATGGCATCGGCCGCGGGAGTGGCGGAGCTGGCGCTCTATCTGCCCTTCCTCTTCGCCGGAATCGCGGAAGTCAGGAGAAGGAGGCCGGATATCTTGCATTGCGGCGAAGCCCTAGCGAGCGGACTGGTAGGCTTTGTTATAAGAAAGATGTTCGGTATCCCGTATGTTATATGGCTCCACGATAATCCCTTCGGTCCCGTCTCAAGACTGCGGTACCCCCTCAAGAGATTTCTGTGCCTGCACGCCGATGGCATAGCCGCATCCTGTAATTACGCCCGCGACGCGATAATCGGTGAGGGATATAAGGGGGAGAGGGCAGAGCTTATTAACCCCGGCGTGGATACATCGCTCTTCAGGCCATCCGGGGCCGGCGCGAGACTGAGGGCCAGATTGGGCCTCGGGAAGAAGAAGGTCATTCTTACCCTTTCGCGCCTTCTTTCGCACAAGGGCCAGGACATGGTTATCCGGGCCCTGCCGGGGCTCATCTCCGGGCATCCCGACCTGGTTTATCTCATCGGCGGGGCGGGCCCCCAGCGGGAGGCGCTCGAAGAGCTGGCGCGGGTCGTCGGCGTGAGGGACAGGGTGATCTTTGCCGGATTCATCCCCCAGGATGAGATAGCCGATTACTATAATGCATGCGATATTTTTATCATGCTAAATCGCGAGGCGGAAGGTGTGAGCTGGGAGGGTTTCGGGATCGTCTTTCTGGAGGCAAGCGCGTGCGGGAAGCCGGTTATCGGCGGGAGACCCGGCGGCGTCGAAGACTCCATACTCGATGGCGTGACGGGGTTTCTCGTGCCGCCGGAGGATGTAGATGAAATAGTGCGAAGAGTGAACCTCCTCCTCGGCGACGGGGCTCTCGCCCGGAGGATGGGCGCCGCCGGTATGGAGCGGGCACGGAGCGGTTTCACCTGGACGGAGAGCGCGCGTAAGACCCTGGCTTTTAGTGAGAAGATAGCGGGGAGAAGAATAACAGACGGGAGTGCTTCCGGTGCGAGACCACGAGATTAACGAGGAGGTTGTCCGCAAGGCCAACCTGGAGTTCTACGACCGGACGGCCTTTGAATATTCGATCCACGAACCCGTCGTCTTCCCCTGGAAGTCCCGCGTGCGTGTACAAAGGGTTCTTGGGAAGATCGGCAGGAGGGGCTGCCGTGGCCGTGCCCTGGAGATCGGCTGCGGCCTGGGGTTCGTAACGCGATATGCCGAGCGCGCGTTCGACAGGGCCTACGGCATCGATCTCAGCAGAGAGATGGCAAGGCGCGCCGCTGAGCGGGGGCATCGCGTTGTGATCGCCGACGGCTCGCGTGTCCCTTTCCTCGCTGAAACGTTCGACGCCGTCATATGCTATTCGGTCCTTCATCACTTTTTCGATTACAGGGGGGTCCTGGAAGAAGCAGCGCGGGTTTTGAAAAAAGGGGGGTATCTCTATATCGACTGGGACCCCAATATAGGTTTCACAACATCGGCGTCCGCCAGGTTGTATCGATGGATTTCCAGGGGGTATGTTTCGCTGAAGCGCGTTCTCGGTCTCCTCGATGAGAGTGAGGCGGAACCAAGTGCGCAGGCAACCGACTTCGGAGAAGAGGTCGACCGCCTCGCCAGGTTGGCCGAGTTTCACCACCACTATACGCCGGGCGTCGACCCTTCTCATCTCACGGGGTTGCTGAATGAGATCGGCTTTGAGGAAATAAAGCTCTACTATCATGACGATTATATGGACCTACGGCCGCGCCTTGACCGCGATATTCCTCTCCGCCTCCTGGGGCTGCTTGTAGGGTTAGCGACGTTAAAGCTCCGGCCCAGCTACCTGAAATGGCTGGCCGTGGTAGCCAGAAAGGGATGAAGGCTCTTATCCTCGATGCCCATTCCGTTGCCGCGCTCGAGTGCGTCCGGTCTCTGGGGAAGAGGGGCATGGATGTTGTAGCAGCGGGCTCGGCCGGATCTTTCTCCATTGCGGCTTGCTCCCGGTACTGCGCTCGATACCTCAGCTACCGGAGTCCGTCGGAAGGCGTGGATCGTTTCATTCTCGACTTCCGGAAAATACTGGAGGCGGAGCGCCCCGACGTGACGATTCTCTCTACAGATGCTACGATACTTCCGGTCTGCCGTAACCGGGGGGTTTTTCGCGGCCTTACCCGGCTTGCGCTTCCGGAAGACGATGCGCTTGGGACGGCGTCCGACAAGGTGGCAACTTTGGAGCTGGCCATGAGGCTGGGTATACCCGTGCCCGAAACGGCTTTTATCGGCAGCCGGGAGGACCTTTCACGGGCCTTAACGAGCATGGGGCCCCCTCTTGTTGCAAAACCGGGAGCATCACGCGTGATCGAGGATGGAAGGGTGTCGGGGCGGCGGGTGCCGGTCTTTATCCGCGATAAGAATGATTGCGCCGCTTTCTACTCCAGCGAGGGATCCTTGGCCGGGTACCCGATCTTGCAGGAGTGGAGGCCGGGCTTCGGTGTCGGTGTATCGGGGGTATTTGACCGGGGCAGGCCGTGCGCCCTCTTTTTTCACAGGAGGCTCCGCGAAGAGCACCCCCAGGGAGGAAGATCGGCTTACTGCGAGAGTTGTGAGCCGGATGAAGGGATGAAGGCGTACGCGATGTCTCTCATGTCAGGGCTGGCCTGGCACGGGCCGGCCATGGTGGAGTTCCGCGTGGGCGATGACGGCATTGCCCGCCTCATGGAGATAAATGGGCGGCTCTGGGGGTCCCTGCCCCTGGCCGTCGCCTCAGGCGTGGACGTCCCGTGGATTATCTATAGACTGGCGCTGGGAGAGGATATCTTGATGTCGGAGAAGTGCTGCCCCGGCCGGCGAGGAAGATATCTCGTGGCCGATATCAACCACCTTATGTCCGTCATGAAAGGAAAGCCTGCGGGTTGGCCGGGGCCGTACCCGGCGAGGGCGGGAGCTCTAGCCGGCTTCATCGGGGCATTTTTCCGCGAGGCGACCTATTTTACATGGAGGAGGGACGATCCGGCGCCGGGATTTCGCGAGCTTATGAGGTTTTTACCGGAGGTTGCTGGCAGGGTCGCGAGAAGGAGACTAAGCAAGTGAAGGCTAATCTGGCGCGCCTGTTTATCGGGGCCCGTCTTTACCGCGCCGCCGCGCCTTTTACGGGCTTAAGGGGGAGCTTTGTCGTGTTAATGTACCACAGGATACTGCCCGTCCGTGATCCTTTGCAGCCGTCGGTCAGCTTCGAGGATTTCGCGTCCGATATGGATTTTATCTCCCGGAACTTCACGCCGGTTTCACTCTCCTCCCTGACCGGGAGCTTACCGAAGCGCGCGGTTGCGATTACCATAGACGACGGCTACCGGGAGATTTATGATTTCGTGTATCCCCTGATAAAGGAGAGGGGAGTGCCCGTAACGGCATTTATCGTGAGCGATTTTGCGGGGACCGACCGCGTGCTGTGGACCACCGAACTGGCCGAGATGGTGGGAACGGCGGATAGCCATTCGGTCGAACTGGAGACAATGGACGGGGAGATGTTCACGCTGGGGAGCATTGAAGAGAGGCGCGCTTGTATCGACTCTATCAAGCGTTTCATAAAGCCGGCACCTCCCCGCGTGGGCGATTCCGTCATGGATGAGGTGCGGGCGAAGCTCGGAAGGCGGTCCGGGGGAAAGAGGGCGATGTTATCGTGGGAGGAGATAGGGGAGATGTCGGGGTCCTGCATGGAGTTCGGCTCCCATACCCGCAGCCACGCCATCGTCTCGAGAGTCGATAGAAAAAGGGCATGGAATGAGATCGCCGGCTCGAAGGAGGTGATGGAATCGCGCCTGGGTAGAAATGTCGCCTCTTTTTGCTACCCGAACGGCCAGGAAGGGGATTTCGACGATGAAACGATCGCCATGGTCAGGAAGGCGGGGTATTCCCTGGCTGTCACATCCATACCGGGGGCGAACACTTCCGCTGCCGACAGGTATGCCCTGAGACGGTCGTGGACCGAGGGGTGCTCGCGGGAGAACCTTTACACCCGCATCTACCGAGAATTTTTATTTCCCCGAAGAGAATAGATAAAATAACATCCACGAATTGCACGAATTAGCACGAATTTAATGAAAGCTAGCGATGCGTCGGAAAAAATTCGTGAAAATTAGTGAAATTCGTGGATAAATAGGTTTTGTTTTACCTATAAGTCTAATTCACTGCCTAGGAATTTCAAAAAAGTATATGGCTCCGACGCAGTCGGAGCATTGATAAATTTGCGAGCGCAGCGAGCTAATTTATATGAAGTCGATATCGGTGGTGGTTCCGGTTTATAACGAGGAGAGGAGGCTCCCGGGCTCCCTTTTCCGCATACTCTCGTATCTCAGGTCGGGCAACTTTGACTACGAGGTGGTGATAGCGGACGACGGGAGCACGGACTCGACTCTCCATTCCATAGAGCATCTCGTCAGGTCAGGCGAGGGCCGGGTGAAGGTGCTCGGGGGGGAGGAGAACAGGGGGAAGGGCCACGCTACCGGGAAGGGCGTCCTGGCCGCTTCGAAGGAATATATTCTGTTTACAGACGCGGACCTCTCCACGCCCATCGAGGAGCTCGAGAAGCTGGCCGCCGCTCTCGATGCGGGCTCGGATATAGCGATAGCTTCCAGGGCTTTGCCCGGCTCAGATGTCAGGGTCCGTCAGAGTTGGCTCCGGGAGACGATGGGGAAGGTGTTCAACTTTATCCTCCGGTTACTCGGCCTCACGCGGTTCAGGGATACTCAGTGCGGTTTTAAAATGTTCAGACGGAACGTTGCCCGGAGACTGTTCCGCTGCTCCAGGGTGTCAGGTTTCGCTTTCGACATGGAGATACTCTTCCTCGCGGGTAAGTTTGGTTATTCAGTAGCGGAGGTTCCTGTCGTATGGGTGGATTCGCCCAGCTCACGCGTCAGCATCCTGGGCGACCCGGTCAGCATGTTTCTCGATTCGATCCATGTGAGGTGGAGGTACTTCCGGGGATTGTACGGCAATAATTTCGAATCAAGGAGTCCGGAATTATGAAGGCGTTCCTTCACGTACATACAACCTTCTCGTATGACGGCGAGGTCTCTCTGGAGGAGGTAGTGAAGTCTGCCCGCTCTCTGGGAGCGGGGGTTGTTTTTCTAAACGAGCATTTAAAGGGGATGACCCGGAACGCCTACGGGGAGCTTGTCAGGAGGGCCCGGAGCCTGTCGGACGGGGGGATGGCCGTCGTTCCCGGCCTGGAGGTGAAATTGCCGGATGGGGGGGATCTCCTGGCTGCAGGCGTCGGTGGCTTGCCGCGGTCGGGGGATATGTGTTCCCTGGCCGATGAGATTCACGAGATGGGGGGGGTGGCCATTCTGGCGCACCCGGATGAGGCGCGGGGCATTTCGCCGGCCGGCTTCAGGGCGCTTGACGGCATCGAGGTATGGAACGGCCTTCACGACTCAAAATATTTCCCGAACGGAGCAGGGCTCGCCCTTCTCAAAAGGGGGCGTGCCCATAACAGTAATCTCTTCGGCTGCTGCGGCCTCGACCTTCACAAGAAGGACGATTGGTTTCCCCTATATTTATCGATGGAGGCGCGGCAGGGAGGCGGCCTGCTTGCCGCGTTGCGATCGGGGGCGTTCTCTTACGGGAGGAAGAACTTGAAGTTCGGCGCGGAGTGGGCGCCGAATATGCCCGCCTCCGCGGCCCTTACGGCCCTGACTTGCGCCTACAAGGCGTGCGCCCTGGGCCTGAGAAAGACGAGCTGTTCTCTCCCGCGCTTCATGAGCGGGGCCATGAGAAGGTTGACCGGAGAACGATAGGGATTACACTGCGGTCGGCACGGAATCGGCCACACGACCTTGAACCTGTACGGCGACCCAGCCCTCGCGGCCGGGGATGGAGCCCCTGCCGATGGCGCCCGAAGGGATGGCGGAAAGGTCCCCGGGAAGAAGAAAGCAGAGGGGGACAATGGTTATGCCGGACGTGAGAGCTTTCCTGATAAACTCTTCGAAAAGCTCCCTGCGCATCATCCCCTCGACCTCCGCGTGGATCGTCAGCACGTTGAGCCGGTCCTCTTTCACAATAGAGAGGATATAGTCATTGTAATTTTTGTCCGTAATCCCTTTGCGGCCGAGCACCTCGTCGTACGTGGGCAGCGTCACGGGTACCTGGGGGACGCAGAGGCGTCTGCCGTCCACGACGGGATAGAAGATGGTGCTCCCCCGGCAGTCGCTGGCGTAGCGTAAACCGAGAGATTGCTCGGCGCGCAGCAGCGCGTCCGTGCATTTCCAGCCCGGCGCGGCGAACGATTCCGGCGGATTTCCCGCGATTTCAGAGAGCGCTGCCATGCCCCGACCCAGCTCGCCCGCGACCTCCTCGACGGACATGCGCCCTGCGCGGCTCTGCCACCGATGGTGGTCCCAGGCGTGGAGGCCGATCTCGTGCCCTTCCACCTTTGCCCGCCGGAGGTGAGGCTGGAGGACTTTCCATATAAGCGGTCCCGGCCAGAGGGTGCCGCGGAGCAGTATGCCCCAGCCGTAGAGGCTCGGGGCGCGGGACTTCAGCATCTTGATCAGGAAATCCCTCCTGAAGAGGCGCCATATATGACGCCCCATGTTGTCCGGACCCACCGAAAAGAAGAAAGAGGCCCGTATCCCGAACCGCCCCATGGTATCGAGCAGACGGGGGAGGCCCGCGCGGGTCCCGTTTAACGTATCGATGTCAACGCGGAGACCGATGCTTATCATGGGCAGCAGGGAGCGACTGAGTGTTCGAACTGTGAAGTGCTGTATGACGGGGGTCCGGATTTGCTCATTGCACCAAAACCTCCTTCACACCGCGTCCGCTTCCTCCACAACCGTCGCCTGGCGGAGGAAGAAGTCGAGCGTGTGTTTAATGGCTTCTTCCATGGGTATGGAGGGCTTCCACTTCAGCTTTTTCTCCGCGTTGCGGATGGAGGGCTTTCTGAAGACTATGTCCTGGTACCCTCCCTTGCCGTAATAGTCGGAGCTCTCTACCTCGACTATTCCCGCGGTGGGGGGGAAGTTGTTGCGCAGGGGGTGCTCTTCAAACAGCCTGGTGAGAATCTCAGCAAGCTCGCGGATGCTGGCCTCGTTGTCCGGGTTGCCGATGTTGAAGATCTCCCCGTCGCAGGCCCTGTCCCTGTTTTCGATAATTCTCATGAGACATTCGATCCCGTCGCGGACATCGGTGAAGCAGCGTTTTTGCGCTCCCCCGTCGACCAGCTGAATGGGCGTTCCCTCGACCAGGTTCAGGATGAGCTGTGTGATGGCACGGGAGCTCCCGATTCGTGCCGAGCCGAGACTGTCCAGGCGGGGGCCTATCCAGTTGAACGGCCGGAAAAGGGTAAATCGAAGCCCCTCCTTGAAGCCGTAAGCCCAGATCACGCGGTCGAGAAGCTGCTTGCTGCTGCTGTATATCCAGCGTTGCATGCGTATCGGGCCGGTAACAAGGTTCGAGCGCTTCTCGTCGAATTCCTCGTCCGGGCACATGCCGTAGACTTCCGAGGTCGAGGGGAAAATAAGCCGCTTATCGCCCCTGACGCAGTAGCGGATGATCCGCAGGTTCTCCTCGAAGTCGAGCTCGAAGACCCGGAGGGGGTTCCGGATATACTCTATCGGCGTCGCGATGGCCACCAGGGGGATGACTACATCGCACTTACGCACGTGGTACTCGATCCATTCCCGGTTGATGCTGATATCCCCCTCGACGAAGTTGAAGCGCGGTTTGCCGATGAAACGCTCGATATTGCACGGGTCCAGGTCCATACCGTACACCTCGTATTTCTCCTCATCGAGGAGGCGCTCCACCAGGGCGTTCCCGATAAAGCCACCCACACCTAGTATCAGTACCCTGACCGGTTTGAGGCGCACGATACCCGGAAGGACCGGCTCACCGAGCCTTGAGCCGGCCAGTATGCCCATCTCCCGCGCCGCCTGGGTGCCTGTCATACAGACCGACCCTTCCGGCTGTGCCCGGACGACCCGGAGGGCGCCCTTCCCGCAGGCCACTGTGAAAGGGTTTGCCGAAACCACCGTTCCCGGTGCATGGCCGTCGGCGCAGGATTCGATTGACGCCTCCCAGATGAATAGCTTCCGGTCGCCCTTGAAGGTAAACGCCCCGGGATACGGGCTGGTGACGGCCCTGACGAGATTGCGGACGGCAGATGCCGGACGGTCCCAATCTATCTTCCCGTCCTTCGGCCTCCTCCCTCCGAAATACGATGCCCGGGAATGATCCTGGGGGGTCCGGGGGGCTGTCCCCTTAAGAATGAGAGGCAGAACCTTGTCCAGAAGTTCGGCAGTTGCCCGCTCTGCTTTTTGGAAAAGAGTCAGGGCCGTGTCCTCATCGGCGATGGGAAAGGCTTTCTGCCCGACGATGTCGCCGTCATCCGGCCGGGGCGTCATGTAGTGGAGGGTAATACCCGTCTCTTTCTCGCCGTTGACCAGCACCCAGTTGACCGGGCACCTGCCGCGGTACAGGGGAAGGAGAGAGCCGTGGAGGTTGAGGCCGCCGAGGGGGGCAATATCGAGTATCTCCTTGGATATCAGCTTCCGGTAATAGAACGAGAAGATTATGTCAGGTGCCATCTCCCTGATGCGGGCGACCCAAAGTGGATGGTTGACGCTCTCCGGCGCGTAGACGGGCAGGCCCCTGGCCGCGGCCAGCTCCGCCACCGACCTGAACCAGGTATTTTCGCCGGAGTCGTCGCGGTGGGTGAATACGGCCCGCACTTCAAAACCGTGACGCAGGAGGGCATCCAGGCCTGTGCAACCTATATTGTGGTAGGCAAGAACAACAGCTTTCATATTTTTTTTCCAGTTCGTTCAGGAAGGGACGATCTGCCAACGCGCTCCCTGATAAAATAGCGCGGACGCGCCCGCACGTCCAGGTAGATGCGCCCGATGTACTCCCCGAGCAACCCCATCGCTATAAACTGCGCCCCCACGAAGAAGAAGAGGATCGCGAAGAGCGTGAACACGCCCCCCACCGCCCACTCGGGACCCAATATCAGGCGCAGGACCAGCAGCAGCGTGCCGAAGCCTATACCCATCATGGAGATAATCGCTCCGATGAAGCTCAGTAGGCGGAGGGGAAAGGTGGTCATACTGGAGAGCAGGTCGAACTGCAGGTTGACGAGCTTCGTGAAGCCGTACTTGGATTCGCCCGAAGTACGCTCGGAGTGCGAAACTTCGATCTCGGCCGTCCTGTTCGCGAAAGTGTTGGCCAGTACCGGGATGAAAGTGCTGCGCTCGGGGCACTGCAGGATGGCGTTAACCACGGGCCGGCTGTAAGCGCGGAGCATGCACCCGTAATCCCGCATGCGGACGCCGGTTGCCTGAGCCGTCATCCGGTTGATTATCCAGGAGAACAGCTTCCGGAAGCACGTGTCCCGGCGGTCGACGCGGACGGTGCCGACCACGTCGTAACCCTCCCGGGCCTTGGCAGCCAGGCGGGGGATCTCTTCCGGGGGATTCTGCAGGTCGGCATCGAGCGTGATAACGATGTCGCCCCTCGCCTCGGCGAATCCGGCGAGGATCGCCCTGTGCTGGCCGTAGTTCCTGTTGAACACAATCCCCACGATATACCCGCCGTACTTCTCTGCCGCGCGGCCGATGATGGCGGGCGAGGCGTCGTTGCTGCCGTCGTCCACCAGGATGAGCTCGGAGGTCTCTTCCATTCCTCCCAGCACCCCCGCCGTCCTCTCGATAAACTCCTCCAGGCACTCCTCCTCGTTGAAGACGGGGACCACGACGGAGATGGTGCTTTTATCGGTGTTCGTATTCATTTTTAGGACTATTCCGAATCGTGCGTGTAATTCTTACTATAAACCACGAAGTTCACGGAGAAGATAAAAAAATAATGCTGCATAACCGCTGATTAAACGGATTAAACTGATTAGAAAATAAAAGCGATTTTACCGTAATCCGTCAAATCCGTTTAATCAGCGGTTTGCTATTTGTCTTTTTACGCTTTTCTATCCAATGATCAGTTTATCTTGAAATAATATATCGATCCGGCAACCACAATTCACTTGCTGGGTTAGCCTCTCATATTTCACTCCGCGTTTTGTGGTTTAAAATAGGAATGAACTCTATTTTTTGACGGCGGCGACGGCGTCGCGGATCGCACCGGCGACATCACAGACGTCCTTCTCGATCATCCCCGGAAAGAGCGGCAGCGAAAACAGGCGGTCCGACACCCACTCCGTCTCCGGCAGAAGGCCGGGGCCGTAGCCTACGGTGCGGTAATACTCCTGAGTGTGCACGGCCCGGAAATGGATGCCGGTGCCGATGTTGCGTTTCTTTAGTTCTGCAAGGAACCCGTCGCGGCTGACCGTTACCCGGTCCAGATCAAGAAAGACGATGTAGAGGTGGTGGGAGTGGACGTGGGGGTAATCAGGCGCGCGCGGGTGGAGGATCTCCTCTATCCCCGAAAGGTGCCTGTCGTACAGTGCCGCCAGCTCCGCCCTCTTTTCGTTCATTTTTTCAATCTTAGCGAGCTGGGTCAGCCCCAGGGAGGCCTGAATGTCTGTCATGTTGCACTTGTAGCCGGGAGTGATGATCTCGACCTGGGGTGAGCCGCGTTTGCTGTAGCGCTGCCAGGCATCCTTGGCCAGCCCGTGGAACTTCAGGATTCTTACCTTTTCGATAAGCCCCTCATCGTCGCTTACCACCATGCCGCCCTCGCCGGTGGTGATGTTCTTTATGGCGTGAAAGCTGAATACGGCGGTGCCCCTGGAACCGATCTGCTCGTCCCCGTACTTTGTCCCGAGAGCGTGGGCGGCGTCTTCGAGAAGAACCAGGTCGTGCCGGGATGCTATTCCGCGCAGCGGCTCCAGGTCAACCGGGGCTCCGGCGTAATGCACGGGGATGATCGCCCTTGTTTTTTCGGTCACGGCCTTTTCGACCGACTCCGGCGTCACCATTAACGTGTACCGGTCGATGTCGACAAAGACCGGCTTCGCTCCGAGGAGGGTCAGCATGTTGATGGTGGAGCCCCAGGTCATCGATGGGGTGATCACCTCGTCCCCCTCACCGATGCCCAGGGCCATAAGGACCAGGTGCATGCCGGCTGTGCCGGAATTGAGGGAGCAGGCGTGCAGGGACCCCGTGTAGCTCCTGAAGGCCTCCTCGAACTCCGCCGTCCTGGGGCCGGTAGTGATCCAGCCCGATTTGAGAACTTCCACCACACCGTCGATGTCGTCCTGGTCGATCGCGGGGCGCGAGAAGGGAAGGAACTCAGTGCGCGCGAATGTCATGGCTGTTTCTCTGACTTGTTCTTTCCCTTTATCAAAGAGACCGTCCGGCGCACGCCCATCTTTTCCTGCGCCAGGACCTGCTCCGGCTCCGCGTGGACGCCCTCAGGCAGGAAGTGCCTCTTTTTCTTCACTATCGTTATAACCAGGTTAAACTGCGGGTCCGTGCCGTCAAGAATGGACTGGAGCCTTTTCAGGCTTTCGTCATACCGTACTTTATCACGCACATCAGTAAGGGTCAATCCGGTGTAGTAATAAAAAATCGCACGGCTGGTCTCGTCGACGCGCCAGCCGCACACACGCTCATCCTCCCCTGCCGGGATGGCCCGCGCGATGCGAATCGTGGCGGGGCCGTAGCTCTTGGACTGATCGATGATCGGCACGACCGCCAGGATGGCAGCCAGGTAAAAAAGGCCGCCCACGCCGGCGACGCGCGCGAGGAGGTTACACCTGTACCGGAGCATCGCGTAAACGCCGGCAGCGGTACAGATGATGATGGGAAAATTGAAGCACCACTGGGGAATCAGCTTGCCATCCTCCCAGACCAGCGTTCCGAACGAGAAACAGGCCATGGGTATTAAAAGTAAAATGCAGATAAATACAAGCAACGCCTTGACCCACCGTGCCGGGTCCTGTATCGAAGCCGGAGCGAGAAGGGCGAAGCCGGGGAGAAGCGGAAAGAGGTAGAGATCGCGCTTTGTCCCCGCTATAGATAGAAGAATGAGGCCGCCGAAAGACCAGGCGACGGCCAACCAGACGAGGTTCCTCGCGCCCGGGGCATCCCCCGGGGCCTTCCGCCATCTGGCGTGCGCGACCCAACCTATGAACGCCGGCGTCCAGGGAAGGAGCAGGGCGAGGATGAGGGGCAGGTAGTAGAAAGGTCCCCGGATGTGACCCAGGTGGCCGCTGCTCCCGAGGAACCTCCCCACCTGGTTGTCCATGAACCACTCCCGGAACAGGTCCGGGCCGCCACGGCTGTAAAACGCAGCTGCCCACGCGATTCCGGGACCGAAGAGCAATACAAGCCCGGCAAGATGCAGGAGGGGACGCCGGCGGATGACTCTGAAGTATAGAACCAGCAGAACGGCCCAGGGGATCGCGATCACGCCCCACGCGACAAACCCCTTGGTGAGAAAGGCCAGTCCGGCCGCCAGATATCCGCACAGGAGAGGAAGGGGCTTATTCCCGTCGAGGCCTCGGAAAAGCAGAAGGATCGCCGTTGTGGACAGGAGCATGAGGAGGGGATCGATGATGATGCGGTGTGCGGCGAAGGAAAAGCCCGCCATCGTGAGGAGAACCATGACCACGGCCAGCGCCCTGTCGCCCCCCAGGTACCTCTTTGCCACACGCCACACGACAAGAAGGGTAAGCGCCGCGCAGATGGAGGAGAGCATCCTTGCGGCGGCCGTCTCGCCCACAGCCTTCCCGAGTGTTCTCATCATCAGGGCCGAGGCCCAGTAGTAGAGCGGTGGCTTTTCCACGAACGGCTCACCGGCCAGGCGGGGGACCAGGAGGGACCCACCGGTGGCCATATCGTATGCTATTGCCGCCTCACGGGGCTCATCCGGCGTCCACAGATCGTGATCGGCGATCCCGAAGACCAGCGTTGCCAGGCAGACGAGGACAATCCAGAATGGTATTTTCTCTTTCAAGGGAGGAACCGATCCGTTCAACTTACCGCTCCTCGGTTGCTCTTCGACAGGCGGAATTTACATATTCCATATTCTTGACCTTACTTTAGCGGAAGATAACATCTTAAGTTAAAACTTGAAAGCTTGAAACATCCGAATGTAATGACTGTTAATAAATACTGTTGGCCTGACCGGCAGCGGGCTTTGCTATCCCCGTTGGCACGGTTACTTTTTTCTGGCCACGACGATGAGGTCGGAGCCGAGCCCCGCGTCCGGCAGGAATCTCATGGCTCCGGCAAGCCGCGGGATGAAGCGTTTCAATCCCGGCATGGCCGTAAGCTTCACCCATGCGCCCAGAAGGGTTATCCGGGCTGATATGGAGACGACTTCCAGGCCGTTCATTGCCATCAGCCGTTTAATCGTGCTGCGATCGAAGTAGTAGAGGTGGGCGGTGGGATTCAGCGTGGCCCCCCGCTTCACGATTTCCCTCCAGCACCTGATGTTCGGTACGTCCGCGATCAACCAGCCGCCAGCCGCCAGCATGGTTGCGAGGCTGGCCACCGTTTGGGAGGGGCTGACCAGATGCTCCATGACCTGGGAGCTGTTGATAAGGTCGAAAGTTCCGGCATGCTCCCGCGAGAATTCATCGGGGGAGGCCGCGAAGAGGCGGTCCGTTTTTCTGTGGAGCCCCGCCGCCCCGGCCAGCATGTTGGAGGGGTCCAGCCGGGCGTTCTTCCAGCTCTCCCCGAGAGGGTGGCCCTTCCAGTACATGTTCGCTGCTTTGATCAGGCCCTCGTTCAGGTCTATGCCGGAGGCATCCCAGCCTTCGGCGAGGGCTGTGAAGACGAAAGTCCCGTTACCGCAGCCGAAGTCCAGTATCCGGCCGCGGGGGAGGAACTGCCGGATCTGCCCCAGGCGTATCCTTGAGAGAAGGTACTTCTGCTCGATGGCCTTACTGGCGAACGTATCCTGGGGGTTTGCCGCCAGGGCGTACGCCCTGCTGTGATACCTGGTGAGCCACTCCCTGTGCGCCAGGCGGGGGCTGACGTATATGAGGCCGCATTCCCTGCAGCGGACAACGTTAAATAACCTGTCTCCGTAAATGTATCCGTAGAGTGCCCGTGCCCGGTGGTATAGATCGGTGCTGTCGCTGCCGCACAGGTCGCAGCGCACGTACTCGATTTCGTTTTGTTCCTTCCTGATGTTCATTCGGCGGCCTTCCCCGGTCTCGTGGCGGGATCGGCGGGCGGGTTCGAGAGCCGGTACACATGAAATGGGCCCTTACCGCTGACCTCCTCGAGGACGAAGTTCGCCCGCATCATATCCAGGTCGTCCCGGTAGCGGCCCGTGTGAAACGGGCTCTCCCAGTCGTCCATAAGGACTGTTTTTCCTTCATCGATCATCGCGCGTATCTTGTCCATGTGTCTGGAGGCGGGCTCTATGGGGGAGGCGGTAAGAGCGTCTCCCGGTTTGAGCCTGAATTTCTGACCGACGTAAAGGCTTTTCGGGGAGAGGGCGAAGAGCGTGCGCTCGTTTTCCTGCAATACAAAGTGATCTAACAGGACGGAGTCTATGCCGGAGATAATACACCCGTCCGGCGGGGACAGTCCACGGTACGTTCTGCAAATTTCGTATTGATAGGGTGGCGGAAGGGAGCGGGTCACTCTCCGGTAAATGGAGTTCCCGGCGGGCGATACGGCAATGGCGAAGAGGACGATGTACAAAAGGTAAGCCGGGCGGATGCGTTTTCTATAGGTGAATTCCACCTTTCTTGACATGCCGTATCCAGCGAAGGCCAGAAGGAGTGGCAGGACGGGCAGCATGTATCGATAGAGATTGAACGGGAGCATCATGTAAAAGAGTATCGACAGGGCGATTATGGAGACGATACAGAGGGAGAGGAGTCTCTTAATATTGCGGCCGGTATCCGGTTTGCGGAGCGAGCTGGAAATGCCCAGGACTATAAAAATAAAGACGGCCGGGTTGTAGACCCTGTTCAGACCGAGGATGGCGGAGCTGTAAAAGGCACCGTTCGTGGTACGCAGGATTCGCTCCATCGTCTGGACTGCGTTCCGGGGCTGGGAGAGGAGCCAGCGGTGCGATATGTTCAGGGCGATGTTTCGCGGCGAAAGCAGGCAGGCATCTTCAAACTTTTCCGGCCCCCATGCCTGGTATCCTGTCCTGAGCGGTGCGCCGTAAGCGGCGTTACAGAAGGCCATATAGGGGACCAGGATGATGGCCATACCGGCTGCGATTATAGCCATGCTTTTTACCGCCGCGACGTGTCCCCTGCTGACCAGAATGGCGAAGGGGATTACAGCGAGGAGCACCAGGTTCGGCGGCCGAACGGTGTAAGAGCAGCCGAGGGTTATGCCTAGCAGGAGAGACGCGAAATGCCGGCCGCTCTCTTTTTTTATGATGGATATTAAGATGAGGAATGACAGGACCATCAGGAAGCACGCAAGCATGTCGCTCCGCACCTCCGTGCCCGCCTCTATGAAGAGCCAGCTGGAAGAGAGGAGCAGTACTGTAAGCAATGCGGCGGTGGTCCCGAAGAGCTTCCTGGAGAAGGCGTAGGTCGCCGCCAGCGTCATAATGGAACATGCCAGGGTGGCGTATATGGCGTTTCCCGGAAAGTGGCCGAAGGCCAGGTAAAAGGGGAGGATTAGTAGGGGGTAGCCGATGAGTATATGTGATGGATAGTCAAGGTGGTTGAGGGTGATAATGAAGCCTTTTCCCGCATAAATATTATACGCTGAAACGGCGTATTTTGCGGGGTCGGAGTTGAGCATCCGCATTGCGTTATAGGACGGGACATATATCAAGTACGTTGCGAGACACAGGATAAGCACCAGTAAGAGACGTTTTATGGAAGGGGAGCCGGCATAAGGAAGCGTCCGTTGCCTCCCCATTTTGTTGAACATACCGAGGAGCGCGATGACAATGCCGGAAGTGATTGCGCCGATCCGGGTATTCCGGAGAAAGGCGAGCGTTCCCTCTTCCAGGCTCTTGTCCTCGCTCAGATACCTGATAATCAGGGGGCAGGAGATGTGCTCGCTCAAAAGGATACCGGCCAGCAGGAAAAGGGCGGCCAGCGCGAAGAGCGACTTTGTTTTATTAACGCGGATTGCCGCCACCGTTCTCACTGTGCTTTCCGGCGATGAGTTTGGCGGAGTCCAGCCCCATGCGGACGCTGTCGTGGATATCGTTCTGAAGGAAGAGGCCTTTCCTGCCCGTGGAGATGAGGTTTTGGATGCCGCGGATATGGTCCATAACCACGTCGAGGTGCCTGTCGAAGTCCAGGTCGTATACCTCGTAAGCGTTCCCGATCCGGACCACCGTGGAATCGAGGATATCGATCTCTTTCATGAAGGCGATCTTTGCCATGTCTTCTTTGACCAGCTCCACAAGTTTTGTGTCTTCCATCTCCCAGAGGGCGTCGTTCTCCCTGCAGGTAATCTCGAACGTGAGAACGTTTTTTCCGGCCTCTATCATGGACGGCCTGATGTTCCGCTGCTCCGACACGCGGTTGCTGACGAAGTGCTCATCGAGGAGGTAGAACCACTGGGCGTCGTGGACCTTCTCCAGGTTGATCTCCACGTAAACCAGTATCAGCGAACGGTAGCTTAGCTTTGAAGCGTGGTAGAGGGCGAAATCGCTGGGCCGGGGGTGGAGCAGCGTTAACAGGCTGTTGACAGGTATGGTGGAGATGAGCCACTCGCATGGGGCCTTCCGGCCGGCGCCGGCCGTCTCGAATTCCACGGACGTAATTTTTCCGTTATCATGATATATCCGTGATATCGAAACGTTCAGCAAAACTTCGCCTCCGTTTTCTACTATGGCCTTTCTCATTCGCTCGTAGATGTCATAGCTTCCAGCCACAGGGTAGATCCAGTCGGTCCAGAACGAGGTGAGGAGGGACTGGCCGCGGATTCGCAGCATCTTCCTGACGAGCGCCATGAAGTCGATTCCCCTCACCTTTTCCGACGCGAACCTGAAGGATATCTCCTTCGCCGGCATCTTCCAGACCTTCTCCGTGTAATTGCCGAAGCACAGGTTGTAGAGTGTCCTGCCGAACCTCCTGATCCCCCATGATTCGAAGTTGTCCTCCGGGACGTATATGAGTTTGTATATCAGGGAGACCAGCATAAACTCGATGATGGCTCTGGCGGTCAAGAACGGGTTAAGCCTCATGAGTACCTCGAAGGCGCTCAGTGGATAGTGGAACATCCTTTTCTTGAGATAGACGTAAATGTTTCTCTTGCCCTCCAGGAGCTCCGCCGGGTCATCCATGTAGAGCGACCTGATGAATCCGGTTATTTCCGGCTCCTTCATGTGG
The DNA here is from genome assembly GCA_030765135.1 of Candidatus Tritonobacter lacicola. Lineage (GTDB taxonomy): Bacteria > Auribacterota > Tritonobacteria > Tritonobacterales > Tritonobacteraceae > Tritonobacter > Tritonobacter lacicola. The sequence continues at coordinate 43,970 of JAVCDC010000058.1, forward strand.
AAGGTATGAGGGCCGTAATCGAGCGTGTGTCCCTTCCACGGGAAGCTTCCTGAGAGCCCTCCGACGGAGCCTTTCTTCTCCAGGACGGTAACGGGCCGTCCTTCCGCCGCCAGCCTCATCGCGGCGCTCAGGCCGGCCGGCCCTGCGCCGAGGACGATCACCCTCCCGTCACGGCCTGAACCTGTCTTCACTCTTTCTCCCCGGGAGTGTGGCCCGCGGTCAAAAAGCTGTGTAGCTTCAACAACCCTTCCACAAGCGGCGTCTTCGGGCTGAAGCCGAAGGTCTCCAGCATCTCCAGCGGCGAGGGGAGGAACTGGATGTACTCCGGGACGCTTCCTTCGTGAATCACCCGTGAGTTTTCAACGTCGAATGCCCTTGCCGCCTCCATCACGAGCTCGTTGATTGTGAGTGGTGTGCCGGAACAGAAGTCCATGGTCACGTTCTTTTCGGTGCTCCTGATGACAGAGATAAGAGCTTCAACTGCGTCTCCGACGTACATCGCGTCAATCAGGTTCTTGCCATTTCCGCGTATCGTGAAGGTGTTCCTGCCCTCCATGCCGAAAGCTCTTGTCAGCTTCGTGTATATCTTCCGCCCGGGCTCGAAAGGCCCGTACGCGCCGAAGAATCTCAGGATGACGTATTCCGTGACGGTTTTTTTCTTCAGTGCGTAGAACTTGATGTACTGTTCTGCCGCCTGGTTGGATATCGAGTAGGGGAGGGTGGGAGAGATATTCGAGCGCGGGGAGACGGGGCCTTTCAGCCCGTCGTACACCGCACCGGAAGACATGTATATGAAGCGCCCGATGCGGAAGCGCTCCAGGAAATTGACCAGCGTGCACGTGGTCTTTGAGATGTCGAGCAGGGGGTCTCGCGCGGAAAGTGCCGGGTCGCCGTTCGCTGCCAGGTAGACGCAGGCGTCAAACTCGCGGGGAAATCCCTCGAACGCCCCCTCGAACGTTTCCGGCCGGGTGAGGTCGACGCCGATTGCCTTCACGTGATCCAGACCCCTGGCTTTAACGAAATCGGGAAAACCGGATGACTCGTGGTAGAGGGCGACCACATCCCAGTCGCGCGGCGCCCCGAGGACGAGGTTCGTGCCGATGAATCCGGATGCGCCCGTTACGATGAGCTTCATTATATCTGCTCCAGGTGTTTATTGTACCAGGCTATGCTCCTGTCAAGGCCCTCGCCGAGGCTTACGCGCGGCGAGAAACCGAGCAATTTCCCGGCCTTCCCGATATCCGGTATTCTCATCTGCACCTCGGGGCCGGGATGCTCTCTGAACAGTATATCCGGTTGAAGACCGGTTCTTCTCCTGATTTCTTCGGCGAGCTGAAGGACGGTAACCGCCTCCCGCGGATTGCCGATATTGATGACCTCGCCGACTGCACGTTTTTCCTCGAGCGCTGCGATGACGGCGTCGATAAAGTCGTCTATATAGCACCATGCCCGTATCTGCGTCCCGTCGTTATATACGGTAATTGGTGCGCCCCGCAGCGCCTTCGTCACCATCTCTTTAACGGCCCCGTCGCCGACCTGGCCGGGCCCGTATATGTTGAAGGGGCGGATGGTTACGACCCCCAGGCCGTGCTCCTCCGAGTATGTGTGCGCGAGGTGCTCACCGGCAAGCTTGCTCACCGCGTAGATCCAGCGCTTCTCGCCAACAGGGCCCAGGGTCGTGGAATCGGATTCCTTCCCCCTGAAGACGAAGGGCCCGTACACCTCGCTGGTGGAGAAGTCCATGAAGAGTTTAACGTTCTTGCGGACGGCCGACTCGAGTGCGTTGTAGAGGCCGAGAAAGTTGACCTTGATTGTCTGTCCCGCATTGACTCCCACACTGTAAATTCCCGCGACGGCGGCGCAGTGTATTACGATATCGGCGCCGCACATGGCGTCTTCAAGCTTTGCCCCGTCGAGAACGTCGCCTTCGATTATCCGCAGGTTCTTGTTTTTCCGGAGTGCCGTGAACCTCAGTGCGTCCCTCTTGAAGTTGTCGTATATGGTGACTGTGTTGTTCCCGACAAGCCTCTCGCAGATGCGGGACCCGATAAATCCGGCTCCTCCCGTTATGATTATGTTCTTTCCCTTTGCCATGACCGGGTTTCCGCCTTAAATGTCCAGCCTGTAGTGGGCGGGCATCCTGCCCACTACATCAATATCCATGATATTGCTTTCCGGATCGATGATCGCCTTCGCGTAGCCACCATCGGAGCCATCCACGAGGGAGGGAACGGTGATGTAGCCACTGCCCATCCATTTCGGCGTTCCTTTCTGGGTATATCTGTCCGAACCGTTTGCTGGGTTATACTGGCTATCGAGAATAACGAAGTGAAGCCCGCCGATATCGAAAGAGGTAAACGTCTCTTCCGTACCCAGGATTGAGCTGACATCCCTCTTTCTCAGAGTGTAAACCTCATGGTTCCCGAACGTATAATAAAGGGGGGCCTCGATGGTATCGAAGACAGCCTTGACGGCCTCCATGTTTCGAGCGTCCGTTTCACCGTCCACGTTGTTGAGCTTGTCGCCCAGTTCAATGACGGCATGGGGGAGGAACCTCTTGTTCATTTCATCTATAAAATTTTTCATGTAAGGGATCGCGCATGTGCCCTTCTTGTCCCATTGGTCCGGCTCGCAGTGGATGTCGGCCACGATCCCGATCCGGATAGCTTCGTCAGAAAATGTCGCTTCCCGTCCGCAGCCCGTGAAACCCGAGAGAGTGATGCTGCAGAATAGTATGACGGCAAGTGATTGAAATCGTTGTTTTCGCTTAAGCATTGTCAGTTCCGGCCTTCTTTTACGGTTGACCAAAGTAGTATACTCCATTGGGTGATACCGTTCCATCCGAAACGTTCCCTTTCGTATTGTCCTTGTCGTTAAAAAGTCCGGTGTTATAATTTACTGCCTCGAAATTTCAAAAGAACTCCGGCGAAATCGGAGCGTTAATAAATTTGCGAGCGAAGCGAGCTAATTCATCTCTTTCTAACAGCATCAAGAGCCGTAACGTGAGAGAAATATATGACAAAAATCGGCTGGCAAATCTATAAGATATCAAGGGCTGTTAAGTTGCTGAAAACCAAGGTGCAGCGGGAAATTTATCGCTTCTATCCTTCGTTTCTTCTTGACGAGGAAACGAGGCGTTTAAAAGCTCAGCTTCCGAAACCGGAGTTCACCTTATTAATATCTCCCTGGTACCATGATTTTACAGTCCTCGGCTTTCACACACGGCAGCGCAGGGGGATGTACAGGCCGGCTCAGGAGTGTAAGCAGCAGCCGCTTTTCGATCTCATTGACCGCGCCATTTCGCTTTGCCGGAAAAAAGAAAATCCGGCGAGTGGGATCGAGTTGTTTTGCGCCGACGGTTTCTACTCTAACTACGCTGTCAGACGGGGGGCAGCGATGGTTCACGGTACCGACAGAGATGCGTACGATCTTTCCAAGGCGCGATTAATTACCAGGATATTGGGGAATCAGGGAAAGATAACATTCGAGCAGTGCGACGTTTTTGATATTCAGGACACTTACGATTTTGCGATCTGCGCGGGCGGTCTCTACCATATATCAAACCCCGGAGAGCTGTTGAAGCTTCTAAGAGGAAAAATCAGGACTGCCTGTGTGATTCAAACAATCTATTCCCTTTCAAACACCTCGGAGGATTATTTCGAATCACGTTCGTCCCGCGGGTTGGGGGGGTTCCGTTTCAGCTATTCTTATTTACTAAATATGGTTGGCGATGCCGGATGGAGGATCCTGGAAGCCCGCACCAATGAAATGAAGTGTCATGAGCATTTAGAAGACAGGGGATCCGCTTATCTTCTCTGCGTCCCGGATCAAACGAGAAACCATAACGATGCCGGTATAGAGCGGGAAGCGAAGTTGTAAAAGGAAATCAGCCTGAAAAGGGTTTATTAAATGCGGCATCGCGTATCAGCAGAGACGGAGTCCTGGATACCTATACCCTCGAGCAGGCGGCCGACTTTTCCTTCAAGATTATATGTGCGGGACTCCTCCTTCCGGTTATCGCATTTCTTGCCCCCCCGGCATTGTCGTACAGCCCGGCCGGGCGCCGTGGCGCGGCCCTTGCGGGAGTTGCCCTGGTTATACTTGCGGTGCTTTACCTGTGGCTTGTGAATGTCCCCCCTTATTACGCAGCCAACCTCAGGACGCTTCACGATGAGGTCCAGTATGCCATACCCGCAATCAATCTCCTGGCAAAGGGCCGCCTGGTCATGGTGATGAACGGTGTGGAGTATCCCCCCGTCAGTCCTTTCGGGTTCCACATTATTCTTATGCCCTTCTACCGTATTTTCGGGACGATGGTGGGCAACGGCATCCGGGCGGTGCAGGCGTCGTCTCTGCTTGCCTTGCTTCTCACCTTCTCGATAGCCTTCCTGTCGGTGGGGCGGAAGAGGGCCCTTCTTGCGACAGTTCTCCTGGCCGCTAATCCCATTTTTATCTATCAGTCGGGCAAGATAATGGCAACGACACCGCGCCTCGCGTTCTTCCTTGCCGCGCTGTTGCTGTTGCTCCTTGCCTGGAGGTCAAAACGCAGGGGGGTGTTGTTGTTCCTCTCGGCGCTGCTGGGGTTTCTTTCAGGTTTCATGCTCCTGCTTCATCTTTCCTCGATTGTACTTATTCCGATTATTCTAATATTGCTTATTTACGTATTGGTTAAGAAAAAAACAGGAATAATAATCCCTGTTTCAATTTACATCCTGCTCGTTTCAGCCACTTTCCTGCCCTTGTTGCTGTACCAGAGTTCCGCCTACGGTTCCTGGTCCACAACGGGTTATCAAACCTGGATATGGTCCAGGCCTTTTGGAGAGGATACCCTCCCTGTTTTTTCGCTGTCGCCGACGAGATACGGGGTCGCCTTTCTTGACGGTCTATCGAAAACAGGTATGGATCCGAGGATAAGCAGGCTGACGGGAAGGCTGCTGGATTTAATCGGGCTCGGGAAGTTATACAATGTGTCGGTTTTTATTGCCCGTCTTTCCGTGCGTCTGTATCGTGTGCGCGGATGCATTCTGTTCATGTTTCCTGGCGGCGGGCGGTAGGGCGGGCACTGCAAAGCGGATGGCATTATGCATTCTCCTGGTTTTCTCCCTGTCCGGGATGTTCGCACTTGTCCGGAAAAAGTTCGTCTCCGGACACCCGTTTCCCTGCCGGTACGAGATGGTGCACGCCTACCAGGGAATTATCGACGGCAATGCCGTGATCATTTCCGGCATCGATGGCGCCTACATGGGACATTTCTTGGCGGACGGGAAGGATGCTATATGGTATCCCGTCTCCGCGCGTGTTAACCTCGCCAGGCAGGGCAAGAAGCTTCTCTTCCCTGTCGCCTCGGAAAATATACCGCTTATCAGGGAATATCTCGACCGGAAGGTACCGGTGTATATTGATGACCTCCGCGAGTTCTCTTATGCGGAGGATTTCAACAAGCTAAGAGAGGCTTTTCTATTCGAGCACGTAAGGAGCGTGAACAGCTATTCGATATACAGGCTCTCGGAGCGTGAGGTTGCTGCGCAATAAGCAGGGTTGCGGCCATTCAGTGGGTCTCCGTGTATTCCCCGCCGCTCATCGTCCGGGGTGGCCACCATATCCTTTCGAAGCGTACACCTCATTTCGGTGCAGGGTCTAATCTCCTAACGGGCGGGCCCCCTTACCTTGATGTGCCGGTAGGGCGCCAGCTCTTCCCACAGGCTTCTCTTCAGCCCGTCCAGGGACCTCTCCCCGGAGAAGTCCCGCTTCTCACCGGGATCTTCATCGATGTTGAAGAGCTCCACCGCCAGCGCCTCGGGGGTTGAGATCAGCTTCCACTTCCCCTGTATGACCGAGCGCTGCTTGGAGTTGATGGATATTATGGGGCGATTTCCGGGGAGGGGGCCTCCGACCAGGGCCGGAACCAGGCTGATGCCCCGGGAGTGAGGGCCGGTTTCCAGTCCCGCCAGCTCGAGAAGCGTGGGCGCCACGTCCAGGAGGCTGACGTTCTCTTCCACGCGCCCCGGCGTTATTCCGGGGACGGCGATTACCAGGGGAACGTGGATCAGGGGATGGTAAACGTATTGCGTGTGGGTCATGATGTTGTGTTCGCCGAGTCCCTGGCCGTGGTCGGCGGTCACCACCACTATCGTCCGGTCGTAGATGCCGTTCTCCTCCAGTGCGGCCAGAAGCCGTTTCACTTCCTCGCCGGTCTTTCCCACGATGTAGTCGTATTTTTCGTTCACGCTCATGGGGCCGGGGAATAAAGACCCCGGCAGGTACGGCCACTCGTGGACGTCGAGCAGGTGGATCCACATGAAAAACTTGCTGTCCTTGAGCCTGGCGATCTCCCCGGCGGCGGCCTCACGAAGCTCACCGTCTATCAGGTCGCCGGACCACCCTTCCTCCCACCTATCCTTGCCCACCAGGGATTCCCCTTCGAAGCCGCTGGCCAGGTAGCACAACCTCTCGCCGCCGCTCATCCCGTACTGGATCACCCTTACGGTTGAGTAGCCCGCGTCCCGGAGCCGCTCGGTCAGCGAGCGCCTTGCCTGCGGTTCCTGCCACGGGCATATCTGGGAGTAGAACATACCGGCCATGGAGACGAGGGTGTACGAGGACGAGGCATAGCAACCGGTGAAGAGGATGGCCCTTTCTTCCAGCGTCTTCATCCAGGGGGCCAGCTTTCCGGCTGTCTCTTCGTCGGTGATCCTGTCGGCGCGGAGGGCGTCTATGGAGATGATTATGATGTTGTAGCGCTCGGTTTCACGGACCAGCTTACCGATCTTCTCCCGCATCCGCCTGTCACGAGGGGGGGGAGCTGGAGGCGCTCCCGCGCCACCGGCGGTGATGAAGGCCGCCTGGGCAGGCACGATGGAAGGGTCCAGGTCGCAGGTGTCGCCGCCGCCCAGGACGGGCGAGTACCCGTCCCCGTCCAGGTCCCATAATCCCCGGATTATCTGTACCGTCCTGCGGTGGTAGTACGGATGGCGCCAGGCGAAGATCCTCTGGCGGTTGGAGTTCAGGAAGAGAGGGAATACGACGATCTGGGAGGCGAGAACCAGGACGAGGACGGAGATGACCGCGGCTGCGCCCCCGCGTCCGTCCGTCCCGCAAATTTTCCTTGTCAGCGGATGGACGGCGCTGCCGAAGAGAAGCTGGCAGGCCGCGAATCCGATGAGCGCCGCGGCGAGGTGAAGGTATTGGTACAGGTGGGGGTAGAAATAGACGTCGAATAGGAAGACGGCGGCGACTGCCCCGGCCAGGGCGAGAGAGGCAGACGCGTGCTCGAGGAATGCCCTGGCGCCCGGGAGGGTGCGCCATCTCTCGAATGCCGCCAGGAAGAGCCATGCTAACATTACGAACAGGACCGTGGCCAGCGCCGCCATAAGCCAGGGGCCGGCGGACGCCCACTTCCATTTCGATATCCCGGCTCCGCTGAAGAGCCTGATGCAGACGGGAACGGTGACGGGCAGGAGAAAAAGACCGATGAAGAGGCCCGCTGCCGGCCTGAATAGATTTCCGCGGCGGGAAGTCAGGGCTGACGCCAGGGAGAAGGAGACGGCCAAGATCAGCCATTCGACCATGGCCAGCAGCACCCCTGCGAGGAGGAGTATTGAGAGGGAGGCGGGCAGGTATGCCGGGCCGGGCGGGATCTGGCGCAGCCTGATCATTATCGCGCAGTCGCCCAGCCACAAAAGGGCCCCAGCGAAAACGGCGGATGCCAGAAGAGCGATAAAAGACAGGGGGAATGCCCCGTGTTTGTTCTTGTTTTCCGCTGTCAAAAACACCGTCTTTCGGTCCTTGCGCTCCCGTTGAGTGGTTTTGTGAAACCTGAATATAGTACCAGTTGTCCTCAGGCATGGGAAACGCAAAATCCCTGCTGTCATAACTAAATGATAATGTCCCCCTGAGACTAAATAGAAATGTCCCCTATACTGGCGCCTATAAGGAGGTGTCAGTGAAAAAGGGGATATTGAAGATGAGTCAGAAGGAGCGTGACAGGCT
>JAVCDC010000139.1 GCA_030765135.1 Candidatus Tritonobacter lacicola
ATCATGTGGTCCTGGTGCAGTATCAATATACACAACGCCCAGCGCTACGTGGACAACATGGAGATACTTGTTTCGGAGTACAGCGAGGGAGGCACCAAGCCACGGGCGGCGGAACACCCCGTGAAGTTCGTGTTCATGACCGGCCACGCCGAGGGCCAGGGAGAGAATCTCTACGACGACCCCCAGGCGAACGGAGATGGTCACGTTCATTACAACAACCAGCTCATCAGGCAGCACTGTAATACTAATAACCGTATACTGTTCGATTTCGCGGACATCGAAGCCTACGATCCGGATGGGTTTTACTTCTGGGATCTGGCGATGTATGACGACCTGGACTATACCGGCGGAAACTGGGGGGAGGAGTGGATCGATGCCAATGTCGGTTCTGAACTCGAACAGTTAACGACGGGAAACGGCGTCGCCGGTTATGATGGCTGTGCCGAATGCGCTCACTGTGATGGCCCCGATAACAAGGCGCGGATAAACTGCGTGCTCAAGGGGCGTGCGGTGTGGTGGATGATGGCGCGCCTCGTCGGATGGGACGGTACTCCATACACCCGGATCAACTTCCAGCCATCGGGGGCCTCAATCCCAGGGGGCTATCTCAAGGACAGCACCGGTTCCTATTCGTCGGATAGAACCTACGGCTGGCTGTAATACACATCAGGGACGTAGGTTGAATTTGTTGAATATAATGATTCAACCTGTCTGGAGTGTTCTCAATTTCGCGTGAAAGCAAGAAGCACGTGAAATTGCCGGCGAAGGGTTGCGCGCGGGATCAATTGGTGGGGAAGGCAGCCCTACCAGGGGAACATCGACGGCTCGGGGACCTTTAACTTCACCGTTTTCTTTTTCCCGTTCGCAGTGGTAAAGATGATCTTGAGCTTGTCCTTCGGGTAGCCCTGGATTTTGACGGAGAAGCTCCCGTTCTCCTCTGCAATCACCTCTTTCGATATCTCACCTGTTGTGTTGCAGACTGTAACCTTGATCGGGTGTTCGCCCAGAACGCTCCTCGGTTTTCCCCACACCCTGACGGTGTTCTCCTCCGTCGGAGATGAGACGCCGATTGAATCCCTGTGGACCTTGATCTTCGTGCCGGCGTCCGCGACGCCGGCTAAAAGGAACAGAATTGTAACCGCCACTGACAGGCTGATCGAAAATCGCATTTTTCTCCCCCTCTGGTGAAATGAAGACCGGGACTCCATTGTATCAATGATGGTGGTGGTGATGATGGTGATGATGGTGCATCCCCATGGGATAGTGGTTGTAGTGATAGCCTCCCCATCCGCCGTAGTAGGGAGCGGGGACATAATAGGGGTAGCCATACCAGGCGGGGTGAGCGCTGTCATACTGCCGCTCCATCCGGTGCAGCTGCTCGTTTTCATGCTGAATCTGCATCGTCTCGTTCTCAGCCTTCAGCTCCCGTATCCTCCTGTTTGCATCCTCCAGCGACGTGCAGGCGTCTGGTGTCGGTGTGGCAGGGGCGAACTGGGAGTATACGTAGCCGCCCGACGTGATGAATGAGATAAAAAACCCCAGCGTTAGCGTGATATTTTTCATGGCCGTTTTTTTCTCCCTGTATAGTACTTGACGGGCGCCCCTCTTATCTTCTGCCTCAAGTATAGCACCGGCGGCGCAGGCAGCTGAACACTAAAAGGGGATGGGCCTTCGATTCGCCACGCTCGCTCGGGGCGAACCAGGGAGAAATGCGGTGTCCCGCCGCCACGCACATGAATTTTACGTTTAAATTACATTCCTATGACAACCCGGCCGCCGGAAGCTGAGAGGATTTCACCGTTACACGCTGGAACGTATGCGGGAGGAGACGATGAGAGGAGCCATGATAGCGAGCGCGCTCCTGGCGGCGGTCCTTGGCGGCGGTGCCTGTTACCCGGACGCCGCCGATTGGAGCGGGAGGACGGAGCTGATGGACGCGTCTTCCGCGGGGCGCACGACGAGGGTCAGGATCATGCTGGAGCAGGGGGCGGATGTGGACGCGCAGGACGCGTGCGGGCTGACGTCGTTGATGGTCGCGAGTTCCGCCGGCCACACGGAGGTGGTGAAGCTTCTTCTGGAGTACGACGCCAACGTTCTCCTGGAAACCATACACGGGGATACGGCGTTGATGCACGCGATCGGAAGCGGCAACCCCGATGTGGTGAGGCTTCTGCTGGAGTACGGCGCTTACACGACGGTACGCGAGGGGAGCAGGAACAGGGGGGTACCTTATGGCGAAACCGCCCTGGAGGTCGCGGAGAGAATGGGGCACGGGGAAATAGCGGGGCTCCTCCGGCAGGCGGAAGATTACGATTGATTTACATTTACATGACAACTCGACCTTCGAGATGTGGGAGAACATAAGTGTCTCGAGAAAAGGAACCTATTTTCGGAATCATGAACCTTTACAGTGCAATTCTGGGCCAGCCCGTGCGATTGCGCGCGGTCTACTCGAGAACCGCCCCGCGCCTGGCGGCGTTTCTCCGTGCGGCGGCGCGGCGCATCGGCTTGGCGGGGCTCGATAGGGATTCGTGCGCGGGTCCCCCCTCGCCCGAGGAGGTGATCGGGTACCGCGTCCGGAGGCTGCGCATCCGCACCAATGTATTCGCCGGCGAGAGGGCGGCTTTCGACTGCCTTGCCGCTGCTTGCGGCGGGCTTTTTACCTGGTGCGTCCTCTTCGGGATCGGGCGCAATACTTTGACGGCGGCCTGCGGCATCATCCTAACGCTTTTCTGTTTCGCCCTCTTCAGGCTGGTGCTCTTCCGCAGGGAGTGGATGCGGCAGGGGGAGGCTGTCGAGCGTTTCGATGCCGAACTGGGGTTCCAACAGCGACTGATAACGCTGCTTGACTACGCCTGCCGGCAAAGGAAGCCGCTCCTCTACAAGACGCTCGCGGATGATATCGTATCGAGGCTGGGCGAGGAGAGGGTCAGGGAGATGAGGCCTCACCGCACACCGCTCTCGGCCTATGCCGCCGCCGTCCTCGCCCTGGCGGTCCTTCTTAACGTCGCGCTCACCCTGTCGGCTCCGGAGCCGGGACACGCCCTGGCTGCTGCCGTGGAAGAGCCGGCCGCCGGGAGTGGCGGGGGGCCGGAGGGGGAGCATGCGCACTCCGGGGCGGAGACGTGTCTTGCGGGAGATGAAAGCGGCCGGCTGAACGCGGTAGGACGAACGGGCGATCGGCTCGCACAGCTGTTCAGCCTGAAGGAGAGCGCGGCCGGACCCGTCTCCGGGGGGAAACTCGCGTCGCTGACGCCGGAGGGTGGCTGGCCCGGCCCGGCGGCGCCTTTGATGCGGCTGCTGCGCCCCTTCAGCAGGGGGGCTGAGCCGGGAAAAGAAGGCAGCGGCGGCCCGAAAGGTACCGGGTGGATGGACACAGCGGCAGGCCGGTCGGCGGCGCCGCCTGCAGCCCCCCCGGTGAAGGCCGCCCGGGGAACGGGCAGCATGAGGGATTCCCTTTCACAGGCGAGCCGGATGGCGGAGGGGTCGAAGGAACAATCCTTTCCGGAGGGCGCCGGCAGCAAGGCGCAGTGCCGGAAGGAGGTTGCGTCCGTATCGCTCCCGGCGGAGGAGGGGGCCGTGAAGCCGTCATCATGCAAGAAGGCCGGAGGAAAGAAGCAAAGCGGGAAGAGGGCATCGTGCGATGAGAAGGAGAAAGGCGGCACGTTGAAGCAGGAGTCTTCGTGCAAGAAGGGCGCCCCGGCGGCTAAAACCGGTCAGCCCGACGGCGATGCGGACGAGGGGTTCCCAACCGACCAGTCCGGCAATGCGGGCGAGGGGTTCCCAACCGGCCAGGCCGGCGCAAAAGACGCCACCGGCGGAAGGTTTGCAGTGAACTCCTGCGTGAAAGGTGGTGTACCCTCCGAAGGAGGCGGGAGTCCGGGCCCGAAACGGGATTACGAGAGCGTGACGGATGTCGGTGAGAAGAGCTCGGGGGCCGGAACCCGGCCGGGAAGAAAGAGGGGCTCAGGCACTCCGGAGACACCGCCGGCGGAAGCCGGGGAGAACCTTCACATCGCCCTCCGGGGGCAGAGCAGGGAGGCCGCGAGAGGGACCCGGCGGTTGACACTCTCCCCCGGCGATGCCGCGGCGGATTCAGGAGAGGTGCTTCGCCCATCGGTCGGCATCGCCGCCGACGCCAGGCTCTCGGCGGAGCAGGCCGAGGAGGACGCCATCGAGACGGCCGCCATCCCCCTGGAGTACAAAGCTATTATCAAGCATATCCAGCTTAAGGAGGAACAAGAGGAGGAGGGGAGCAATGATGCTGAAGCAGACCGAGGTGATTGACGGGAAAGACGCCATAGTCGAGTTCAACAGGGCGTTTTACGCGCTCAAGCGCGAGATAGGGCGGGTCATAGTCGGCCAGGTCGAGGTCGTCGAGCAGGTGCTGATCTGTTTCTTCGCGAGGGGACACGTGCTTCTCGAGGGCGTTCCCGGCCTGGGGAAGACCCTCCTCGTCAAGTCGCTCAGCAGTGCTCTCGGCTTCGATTTCAAGCGAATCCAGTTCACGCCGGACCTGATGCCCGCGGATATCATAGGGACCCAGCTCGTCATGGAGGGAGAGGGGGGTGTCAAGCGCTTCGAGTTCTCGCCGGGGCCGCTGTTCACGAACATTATACTCGCCGACGAGATCAACCGCGCCACGCCCCGAACGCAGTCGGCGCTTCTCGAGGCCATGGAGGAAAGGCAGGTGAGTACCGGGGGGGTGACGCGGCCGCTCGATGAGCCGTTTTTCGTCCTTGCCACCCAGAACCCCATTGAGATGGAGGGGACCTATCCGCTGCCGGAGGCTCAGGTCGACCGCTTCATGTTCAAAATATTCATGGACTACCCGGACTCGGACGAGCTCCACGAGATACTGAGGAGGACAACGGGAGACGACGAGTGCGGGATAGGCCGGATCTTCGAGCCCGAGAGGGCTGGGCCGGTGCTGAGGAAACTGCAGGGGCTGGTCCGGGAGGTTCTCATCTCGAGGAGCGTCGAGGAATATATCGTCGGCCTGGTAACCGCCACGCGTCCTGGCGGGAAACAAGCCCCGAATGACGGGGCCGCCGGCGTGGACAGGTACGTCAGTTACGGCTCCAGCCCGAGGGGGGGCCAGGTACTGGTCCTCGCCTCCAAGGTGGTCGCCCTCCTCAACGGTCGGGCGTCCGTGAGCTACGAGGATGTCGACAGGGTCTTCTTCCCGGCCTTGGACCACAGGCTGGTTTTAAACTTCGAGGCGGAGGCCGACAGGGTGACGAGCCGGGACATCCTGCGCGAGGTAAGGGAGAGTGTGAGAAAGACCGCGGCCGTGCCGGCCACGTGCGCCACCTGAGGGAGCGCGTCGTGCGGGCGATCGGAACGGCCCTTCCCGGCCCTGTGATGTCCCGGCGGGAGGATGAAAAGTTGAGCAGCCTTACAGACATATTTTCTTCGGGTTTCCTGCGGCGGCTCGAGGCCCTGTGCATACACAGCATGAAGGCGTTCCGGTCGGTGCGTAAGGGCGACCGCATGGCCACCATCAGCGGGAGCAGCATCGAGTTCTCGGACTACCGGAAGTACCTGCCGGGCGACGAGGTCCGTCATATCGACTGGAACATCTACGCGCGCACGGAGCGGCTCTACCTTAAGACCTTCAAGGAAGACATAGACCTCAGCACGCACATACTCGTCGACGCCAGCAAATCGATGCTCTATCCCCTCGGAGACGGCAAGTTCGAGTACGCGCGCAAGCTGGTGCTGGCCTTGAGCTACGTCGCGCTCTCGGCTCACAGCAGCGTCAAGGTCGCTGCCTTTTCCGACCTGGAAACCTCTCACCGTTTGAGCAGGAGTTCCTTCATCAACGGCACTCCCTTCTGCTCCCGGCGGAGCGGCATATTCCCGATAAGCGACTACCTATTCGGGATCGTGCCGGGAGGCGGGACGGATTTCCCAGGCTACCTGAGGCGCTACGCGTGCAGGACGAGGGGGCGGCGGGGCGTTATCATCATCATCTCCGATTTCCTGTTCGAGCCGGAGGCCAGGAGGAAGGGGTTCAACCTTCTCCGCTATCTCAACTACGACATAAAGGCGATCCAGGTACTCGGCCCGCGGGAGATCGACCCGTTCAAGGGTATCTCGTCGGCTGAGGTCGTGGACGTGGAGACGCGGGAGAGGAGGACTATCTCGGTCACGCCGGCGGTGCGCAGGAGGTACTCGGAGGCCCTGGAGAAGCACATAGAGGGGCTGTCGAGGTTCTGCCGGGCCAACCGGATCATCTACAAGCTGGCGCGGACGGACGCCGATTTCGAGTCGTTCGTCCTGCGGGAGCTCCCCCGAATAGGAGTGATCAAGTGAGCGCGGGCCTGGCGAATGTCGCTGCGCTCGGCTACCTTCTAACCGTCCCCGCCCTGATCCTCATCTACTACTTCAGCCGGAAGAGCCGCAGGGTGGAGGTTTCGAGCATCATCCCCTGGAGGCTGCTCAAGAACAGCATCGTGAGGAGCAGCCTGTTTCGAGCCGATCTCCTTTTCTACCTCCAGCTGCTCCTCCTTCTCATCCTCGTACTTTGCGCGTGCAGACCCTACTGGGGGCGCTCCGGGCGCGAAGAGGAGGGGCGTCACGTGGTGATGGTGATGGACCGGTCTGCGAGCATGCAGACGATGGAGGGGCGGAGCAGCAGATGGGAAATAGCCCGCGGCCGGGCCCTGCGGCTGGTGCGCCGGCTGGGCGGCGGCGACAGGGTAACGCTCATCGCCGCCGGCGCCGCCCCGGCTGTTCTTGCCGCCGGCGAGGGCAACCTTATAAGGTTGGAGCAGGTAATTCTCGGGCTTGACGCGGCGGACACTCCCGACAGCCTGGTTCCGGCTATCGAGCTCGCGCTATCGCTGACAGGGAGGGGGGGGGACGACGACCCGGGAGATGTCGTTGCTGCGCCGACAGATATCTACATCTTCACGGACCGAAGCGGCGAGTCTCTCGGCGCCGACGGTCTGCCCGGATCGTGCGAGGTGCACGTCGAGCGTGTCGGCTCGCCGAAGGGTAACGCGGCGATCACCGCCTTCGAGGTTTGCCGGAACCTCTTCCTTCCCCGCCGTGAGTCTGCTGCTTACGTCACTGTGGGCAACTTCTCCAGGGAGGTTTTTACCGGCCGGCTGACGATCCGGTCGGGGGGCAGGGATTTCGACTCGAAGGAGATCCGGCTGGAGCCGGAATCCTCTCTCACGACCGGCCTCGGGGACGGTCAGCGTCTGCCGAATGGAGAGTTCGAGGTTATCCTCGACCCGCGCGACGCGCTCCCGGTCGATAACCGGGCGTACGCGGTCGCGGAGGGGCCGATAAAAACTCGTGTAGTCCTCTTCACGAGGACGGGAAGCGGCGCAGCGCAGTTCAGGGCCGTGGCCGAGGCCACGGACCTTCTCGAGCTGGACGTGCGCAGGGCGGACGGCCCGGCCATGTCGGACGTGGACTCGTACAGCGCGGCGATTTTCTACCGCTGCGAACCGGAGTCGGATCCTGATACGAACATGCTCCTGATATGTCCCCCCGTTAAAAGCCGGTTCGTGAATGTGCGGGAGGCGTGGGTCCCGGACAGCCGCTTCCTCGACTGGGACGAGAAACACCCGGTGGGCAAGAACCTTCGCGGCCTGAACGGCGTTACGCTGAGCGGCTGTCGGATCTTCGATACTCCGCCCTGGGCCCGGCCGGTAGTCCTCTCAGCCACGACGAGCGGGGATGTGCCCCTCGTCTTCTGCGGCGAGCACAGGGGGCGCAGGATAGCCGTGACGAGCTTCGACATGAGCGGGATAGCACTCGAGGACTCCGGGTCGGTCCCTGCCATCATTCTCTTGCTCAACCTTCTCAGCTGGCTTTGCGATGACGGGGGATCTCAGATCCGGACGGGCGATGCGTACGAGACGCTGGTCGGCCCGGACCGCGGCGGGAAGGAGGCGACCGTCTGCACCCTCGTCGATCCGCGGGGCCGGGAGGTTCGCGTGGTTGCAGGGCCGTCCGGCTGTCTGGCTGTCAACGGGACGGAGTACGCCGGGCGATACAGGGTGATATGGAATGGGGAGGAGAGGACATTCGTTGCGAACCTCTTTGACAGGGAAGAGTCGGACCTCTACCTCGACGGCGCTGAGGGGGAGGTTTCCCCCATGCAGGGCGCCATCCCGGCGGCCCTCTCGCCGGTGGAGGCGGCGGGTCCACGCCCTCCCGATCGAACCGGCTTGTTCCTCACCGCCTGCCTTGCGCTGCTCATGGCCGAATGGCTGATTTATGTCGCACGCCCCCGGCGGCGGGCCATGGAGCCCGCAGGTTGAAAAGAGCATAAGAGACCGCTATGGATATTACGCAATACATTTACGCGGTGGCGTCCCGCTACAACCTTGAGTTCTCGAACCCCCGGTGGCTGGACTGTCTCTGGCTCGTGCTTCCGCTCTGGCTGGTGACGTTCCTCGCCTGGAGGCGTGCGAGGAGAGGCAGCCTCGCCGCAGCGCTGCTGCTCCGGACGGTGGTGTTTCTCCTACTTATACTCGCCCTGGCCGGTATAAAGGGGAGGAAAATGGAGAAACGGCCGGCCACGGTCATCGCGGCGGTCGACGTCTCCGACAGCATGGGCGACGCGGGGCGAAAGTGGGCCGCAGACAGGGCCAGGGAGATCCTCGAGGGGGCGGGAGAGAAAAACCGCAAGGCCGTCGTCCTGTTTGCCCGGGGATGCGGGATGAGCGCCCCGCCCGCGGAGAAGGTCGCCGGCGACGCGTTCAGCTCCATCCTGGAGACGGACAGGACGGACATAGCCTCGGCCATCGCCCTTTCATGCATGGCCTTTCCACGGGCCGGGCCGAAACACCTTATCATCCTCAGCGACGGGAACGAGAACGCGGGTGACGCCCTCTCCATGGCCGAGCAGGCCTGCGGCAGCGGCATCCGCATAGACTGCCTCATGCCCCCCGAGAGGGGAACGAGCGGGGCGGCACTCAAGAAGCTTGACCTGCCGGAGGAGGTGAACTCGTCGGAGAAATTCACCATCAGGGTCCTAGCGCAGAACAGCGGAGATAGAAGCGCCGGGGGGAATCTGACGGTTCTCGACGGCTGTAAGCTGGTTAAAGAGTGGCCTGTCAGCCTTCCGCCCGGGACGAGCGAGTTCGAGCTCGAGCACCGGATAGGGACGCCGGGGCCATGCGAAATCACGGCCTCCCTCGCCGTGGAGGGGGACGCGGAGCCCCCCGGCGGGGTACGGACGATCTCGCGCCCGCTCCTGGTCGCCGGTCATCCGAGGGTTCTCTGCCTGAGCGGCACGCCTGAGGGCCGAAAGTTCTTGACCGAGGCGCTCTCCGAGAGCGGCATCGAGGTCTGTGCCGGCCCGCCGGAGATGCTACCGATGGAGATGGAGGAGCTTCTCGCGTACGACTGCGTCTTTCTGTCCAACGTACCCTCGGCCTCATTCAAGAGGGAGCAGATGGAGATGGTGGAGCGGTATGTCCGCGACCACGGAGGTGGCCTGGTGATGCTGGGCGGGGAGCACAGCTTCGGGCTCAAGGGGTACAGGGGAACGCCTATTGAGAAGGTGCTGCCCGTGAAGGCCGACAA
Source organism: Candidatus Tritonobacter lacicola (assembly GCA_030765135.1). Taxonomy (GTDB): domain Bacteria; phylum Auribacterota; class Tritonobacteria; order Tritonobacterales; family Tritonobacteraceae; genus Tritonobacter; species Tritonobacter lacicola. The sequence goes on from JAVCDC010000139.1 coordinate 9,553, forward strand.
GTATGTGCCGTTTGTCCGGGAGGCGAAGGCGCGGCTCTGCATAATCCTGCTGATCGATGTATCGGGAAGCATGAAGGGCGGGAAAATAGCCACCGCGAAACTGGCGGCAATGGAGATGGTGGAACAGCTCGCGCCCGAGGACATGGTGGGCGTCATAACTTTTGATTTTGGCTATGAGGTTATTGTCCCACTGGAGTTCGTTCGCGGCAGGAGGCGGGAGATTATCGACAACATACGGAGGGTGCGCGCCGGCGGCGGCACACGAATATCGGCGGCTCTCGAGGAGGCACTGGTTCAGATGGGCGCCGTCTACGGGCAGAAGAAACACGTCATACTGGTCACAGACGGCATCAGCTGCGACTCGAGGGGATCCAGTTCAAGGCCTACGCGTCGGCAGCGAAAGAGAAGGCAGCTGTACGATTACCAGGGTCTCGCCGGCTCGTACAGCCGCCGACACGTTTCGATATCAACTATCGGCGTGGGCAAGAGGACCGACAGGAATTTGCTTGGCATGCTTGCGGGCAGGACGGGCGGCAGATACTACCCCCTCACAAGCAGCTCCAGGCTGGTCATGACAATACTCCAGGACACGAAGAGGGTGATGGTGAAATCGCCCCACCTGGAGAAACGCATCGAGCCGAAGGTGGGAGAAGAGACAGGCATCCTCAAGGGGATCCGCGATGAGCAGATGCCGGAGCTCCTGGGCTACGCCCTCACCACGGCCAGGGCCCGCGCCGATGTCGCCCTCTACACAGACGTGCGGGGCACCAGGGACCCGCTTCTGGCCGCGTGGCGCTACGGCCTGGGGAAGGCGGTTGCCTTCACATCCGACGCGGAGGCGCGCTGGTCGAGCGAGATGGTGCGCTGGAGCATGTTCGGCAAGTTCTGGTCGCAGGTGCTCAGGTGGACCATGCGCGTGCGGTCGACCAGCCGCTACATCGCCACGATGGTTCGTGAGCGCGGTGAGAAACGCATAGAACTGGAGACGTTCGACCCGGCGGGCGAGGAGACCTCGTTCAGGATCGAGATCGCCGGCCACAGCGGCGGGGACGGGGTTACAGTTGATGTCAGTCAGGTTGCCCCGCGCCTCTACCGCGGAGACCTCCCGCCGTACGTTGAGGCGATACGCTCGGTCGTAGTTGAGCGGATGGAGGACGGAATGGTGTCAGACCGCAAGGTCGTGCCCCTCCTCCGGCGCTCCCGGCCATCGGATTCGTCGCTCGAGGCGGTCGGCCTCGGGAACAACGAGGTACTGTGCGGGGAGCTTGCCCGCGCGACGGGCGGAAGCCTCAATCCTGATGCCGGCGAGCTCGCCTTTCCCCAGGAGGTAGTTCCCGAGAGCAGGAGCCTCGCCGGCATGCTTGTCCCGTTCATCTTCGCTTTTTTCCTCGGCGATATCGCCGTCAGGAAGCTCCTGTGCTGAACGGCCCCGCGGTGCGACCTTATCCTTCAGCTACTTAATCAGAAATTTACTCGATGGGCGTGGACCTCGTCTGGACAGGCGCCCGAGCCAGAAGAAGACGCCGGCAAGCACCGCGATCAGGAGGATCGATTTCACGGGGATGACGGACCCCTCTTTTCGTGGGACAGGGTCGGTATCGATGGCCGGCGTGTTCCATGAAGGCGGCGGGCCATCAGGCTCCGCTGCGGGTTGCCGCTGTTTCGCCTCAGGCTGCACGGCCGGCACGGAG
>JAVCDC010000033.1 GCA_030765135.1 Candidatus Tritonobacter lacicola
CTCATTCAATTTGAACCGCTCACCGATCTTGACCACAGCAGATGGATCCAGCTTGAAATATATGAGCCAGTAGAAACCATCCCTGCGCTTCTTTATAGAGTACGCGAGCGACCGGACCCCCCAGGGCTCCTTCTTAACGATCTCGCCGCCCTGCTTGGATATCTCGTCCTCAATGGATTGCTGCACGGACTCTCTCTGGCTGTCTTCGATACCCGCATCGATTATAAACATCCCTTCATATAGCCTCAAATACGTACCTCCTGTTCTTTGCCTATTGTGCTGTTAATAAATGTTGCCACCTTTAATAGCATACCCTTAAAGGCTTATCAACCAAATTATGCTTCCGCGAAAAACAGCAAGAAATACTTATTGATTCTGTTATGCTCGACCGGTAACGGAACAGTCTCCAGTTAAACAAGTTTCCGTTAACTCATCAAACTCATCCGGCTTAGTTATACCTGTCCATGGCCATCTCGACACCATCCGTCACGATCGTCTCCACCGAGGCGACGGCCCTCTCAACGGATCTGTCGATCTCCTCCCGCTCCGTCGCGCCGAACTCCCCCAGGACATGGGCAACCATATCGGCGCCCGCGCCGATCCCGATCCTCACCCTGGGAAAGTCATCACTGCGGAGCTCGTCTATCAAGGATTGCAGGCCCCTGTGCCCACCCGGGCCGCCCCCGGGCCGTATCCTGATCCTGCCGACGGGGAGATTCGCGTCATCCGTCAGCACTATGAGATCCGTCGGCGAAGAACGATAGTATCGCAGAACGAGCGCCACGGCCCTGCCGCTGAGGTTCATAAACGTCCGTGGTTTTAAAAGGAGAACGTCGCGGCCGAGGAGCTTCCCGCGGACCGCGTCCGACCTGAGCCTGAACTTCCTCTTGAGCCTGACGCCTGACCGGGCCGCAAGCATGTCTATGGCGCGGTATCCCAGGTTATGGCGGGTGGCAGCGTATCTCTTTCCCGGATTGCCGAGGCCGACGATGACAAACATGTAAGGCCTATTCTTTCTTCTTCTCCGGCCCGGCCTTCTCCTCCACGGCCTCCTCGGCAGCCTCACCCGGTGCGGCCTCCGCAGCCTCCTCTTCCGGAGCGGCGGCGACCTCCTCCTCCACCCTCGGCGCGGCGACCGAGAAGACGGCCAGACCCATATCATCGAGGATGGTAACGCCCGACGGCGGCACTATATCCTTCACGTAGAGACTGTCCCCGATATTGAGATGCTCCACATCAAGTTCTATCTTCTCCGGAATATCGGCGGGTAGACACTCCACCTTCACGCTCCTCAACAGGTGCTCAAGGACTCCTCCCTGCTGCGTCACGCCCGTGGCCTCCCCGACCCTCTCTATCTGGACATCGATGGAGATCTTCTCATGAAGGCTTACCGCGCTGAAGTCTATGTGGATCAGTGCCCCGGTGACGGGGTCATGCTGGAGATCCTTGACAAGGACCGCCTGGGACTTCCCCTTCTCACCGCTTTCCAGACTGATGTCGAGCATCATGTTCTCGATTGCAGAGCCGTGTCCCAGCTTTAGAATCTCAGCCATATTTACGGAAACCGGACTGGGCCCCTTCTTTCCGCCGTAGATAACCGCCGGAATTACTTCGGCTTTCCTCAGCCTTCTCGCGTTTGCCGACCCGGTTTCTTCCCTCGCCAGGGCTTTCAGCTTTGGTCTGGCCATAACAGTTTACCTCCCGGTATCTTCCTTATTTTTCTTTTCGTTCTTTCGTTTAAGCTCGCGTGCCGGTATGCCGACGACCGTCGCGCGGGGAGGCACGTCCCTGCCCCTGGTCACGACGGAACCGGCGCCCGTCACGGCGCCCTCTCCAACCCTTACCGGGGCCACGAGCGTCGTCCCGCTGCCGATGGAAACCCCGTCCTCTATAATGGTGGGGTGCTTCTTCACGCCGTCGTAATTGGCGGTGATCGTGCCGGCTCCTATGTTGACTTTCCTTCCGATCGTGGCGTCCCCCAGATAGCTCAGGTGCTTCGCCTTGGACCCACTGCCGATGGATGTCTTCTTTACCTCGACGAAATTGCCCACCTCGGCCCCGTCTTCGAGGACCGTACCGGTCCTCAGATGGGAGAACGGCCCGACCTCGCAGCCGGCGCCTATCGTCACCTTTCCCTCTATAACGGTGAAGGGGAAGATAACGGTGTCCCTGCCTATCTCGACTTCAGAATCGATGTAGGTGTTCGCGGGATCCACGATCGTGACGCCGTTCTCCATGTGCCTGATAGCGATCCTGTTCTGAAGGACCTTCTGGGCCCTGGCAAGGTCAACGCGGCTGTTTATCCCCATGACCTCGCCGGCGTCCTCGAGGAGCAGGGAGTCCACACCGGCGTTCGCCGCCGACAGGAGCTTCACAACGTCGGTCAGGTAATACTCCCCCTGCTCGTTCTTGTTCCTCAGGCGGGAGACCGTGTTGAAGAGGGCCGTCGAATCGAAGCAGTAGACCCCCGTGTTGACCTCCTCGACAACCTTCTCGTACAGGGACGAATCCTTCTCCTCTACAATCTTCCACACGCGGCCGCTTGACCTCCTTATAATCCGTCCGTAGCCGGTGGGGTCCTTGAGACGACACGTCAGTATCGTGCACACCAGTCCCTCACCGCGGTGCTTCTCGATAAGGGCTTTCAGCGTCTCCGCCCTGAGCAGGGGAACGTCACCGCTCACGACAAACAGGTCGCCGCCGAAGCCGATGAACTTCTCACGCGCCGCCATGACCGCATGGCCCGTGCCAAGCTGCTCTTTCTGCTCGGCGTACTCGTAACCGTCGCCGAGACGCTCCCTGACCTCGCTCTCCCCGTGACCCACCACGACAACGACCTTTCGCAGGCCGAGCTTCTCCACCTCCTTCAGGATATGTCCGACCATGGGCTTCCCGCCGATCTCGTGGAGCACCTTCGGGTGGGCCGATTTCATCCTCGTTCCCTCGCCGGCGGCGAGGACAAGACACGCGGCTTCCCTTGATTTGTCATGCATAGGAATTGATCCCCTATAAACCTGCCGGAGGTACCGAAAGACCCGAATCACATATACGGACTCGGGTCCCTATCTTACTGATACCCGCCGAAACTTATCATAATTCATACCGCCGAATACGAAGTGCTTTCCTGAGGGCTCCTCTTGATGTCCCCCATCTTAGTCGAAAGGAGAGCCCTGTACTTCCTGCCGCCCTCCCTGACTTCGACGAGGCGGCCATCTATACCCAGCCGGTCCCCCTTGTAATACTCGCCTCTCTGAGCACCGTCGTAGATGATGAGCGGGAGGTCGTCCACCGTCTCCCCGTCGAGGATTACGCCGGCCATCTTCACGACCGCCGGCAGGTAGATGGCATGAAGGTCGTCCACGACAGTACCGAAGGCCTGCACATGCTCATTGATAACAGACATCGTGCAATCTTTCAGGGGAATCTCCGCCGGGTCGGCATACTTGAAAAAGGGGCATATAAGCGTCTTGCCGTCGAAGAAACGCATCGGCCAGAACTTGCCAAGCTCGAATACCCGTCTCTCCGGCTCCCGCTCCTTCAGATCGAGGATCGTCTGCACAACGGACCTGTTTTGCACGGCGGAGCCGAAGATGACGAGATCGACGTCCTCATCAAGTTCGTAGTAGTGCCCGTAAGCCAGACTGCCTGTACAGCCGATGTCATCGAGAGAAATATCGAGAAGTTCGGAAACCCTCCGGACGTCCTCCAGGAGCCTGGGGTTCTCCTCCATGAGGAGCTTGAGCGACCTCCTGGGGTCAAAATACCCCCTGAAATCCGCCAGGTCGAACTTCACGAAGTGCTCGACGAAAACCGGGTTCTGCTCTGCCGGGGTAAGCCCCGGGTCGATATCGTAGCATTTCTTTACCTGTTCCTCGTAGGGAACGATAACCAGGTCCCCCTCCTCGAACCTCCTGTGCGTCCAGTCAAACCGCCTGCCGTGAATAACGATATGGCCGTTCTTCTTGGGATACTTCAATATCATCCCGTAGAAGCCTCCCGGCGGGTGGCAGTACCCCTCGCAGTAGACCAGGCTACCGTCGTTCTTGAGAAAATAGATAGAGTCCGACGGCTCCCCGAGCTCCCCTATGGGAATGAGGAACCTCTCCATCACCTCTTCGAAACGATCGACCATAACAACAACCTCCGTATCAAGCCGAGAATAATATCACATGCCATTAAGTACACGCAAGGAGAGGCTGTTCAAATATAAACAGGCGGCGGGTACCGTTGGCACCCGCCGCCTGTTTATATTATGGGATATCCTCGTGTTGCCCCGTTATCGGGCATCGTCCGGGAACCTTTCGCGCCCGGCTCCAGGCCTCCCGGACCCGGATCCTCCGCGCCCCGTCCCGCGGCGCCTTTCCGGCGCCCGGCTCTCTCCGCCCACGCGCTTGAGGGCGCGCTCGCGAATGAACTCGCGCCGATCCTTGGCCTCCTCTATCCTTACTGCCTCGAGCTTATCCACTTGCTCGACCGTCAGGGTCTCCCTCTCAGAGATCATCGACTCGGCGCGGTTCCTCGCGAGGTCCTTCTCGATCTCGCCTATCTCGCCGATGATCCCGTCGATGGTCTTCCTCTCGACATCCGGGTCATCCATGGCGCTCCTCAGGGCGAGGTCCTTGATCTCCTTATCGGCCTCGAGCCCTATCCGCACCTGGCCAAGCTTGTAGGAGGAATCCCTCAGCTCCCCGCGCTGCTCCTGTGTCAGGCCGACCTCGGCCGCGACACCTGGATTCTCCCACCACTCCCCTGCCGCTTCCTTCCTGAAGAACCCGCCGGCTTTGCCCCTACGCCCGCGGTGTCTCTTCCCGCGGCCCCTCTTATCATCGCGCCTGCGGCGTGGCTGGGCCATCTCATCTACTTTCTCCCGCTGGAGTTCCGAGAGCGTCTCCCGTGCCGCAAGCCTCCCGTCGATACGGTTTGCCAGGATCTCCGTCCCGGCCGCCGCCTTCTCCTCGGATGCTCTGATCACGGCTTTTTTATCTATAGGGTCCTGCCGGAGAAGATACTCGATCTCGTTCCGCTTCTTCTTGAGACGGGCCTTGATCTCGATATCCTTCGTCCGGCTGTCTAACGCCGCCTGGTCCAGGGCCCGGACCTGCTCGTCATCGAGCTTGAGCTTCGCCGCTACATCGGGCTTCATCCACCACTGCCCGGGAAGCTTCGCCTCCAACGAGTATGCCGCCACAACGGCACCCATTACACCAACAACCGTCAAAACCAATACCTTCTTCATCTTCCTCCCTCCTTTTTTAAAAGGATTTTGCTTTCCAACTTATTAAACGATGAACGGCCCCGAAGGTTTAAAGTTATAAAGATTGGTTTCATCTATATTGCAGGCACATTACAATATCTAAACGGCGAACCTTAAAAGCCCTGGTTAAGCATAGGATGAATATTAAGGACGTACTAAAGGAGCTATCTCTCGGCCTACCCGCAAACCTCTCGGAGTACGTCAGCGAGCAGCGATGGTTCCGGAGCAAGGCCAGAAGAATCAAAAGAGTCCATCTCGTCGATATAGCCTCCGGAGAGAAAGGGACCCCTCTCTATTTCATGGCTCTTATTCATGTCGAATACGACAAAGGCGGCCCGAAGGTATATTACCTGCCGCTTGCCGTCGCCACCCTTAAAGCAGTCGCGGAAATCGACCCTTCGAAACTCATCTCGACGATCAAAATCGGAAACGAGACAGTAAAGCTTTATGAAGCCTCGGAGGACGAAGCCTTCAACATGATGATTCTGAACTCTATCGCGGCATCCGCCGCGGTGAAAACCCGGGAAGGTTCCTTCGTATTCGAACACACGGACCTCCTCCCCGATAATTGCCCGGCCTCGATACCGCTAGGCTCGGTAAAGAAGATCTCCGCCGAGCAGAGCAACACCTCCATCGTCTTCGGGGAGGCGTTCATCATGAAGAACTACAGGATGGTCGAAGAGGGCACGAACCCCGATTTCGATATCTCGCTCTTCCTCACCACCAGGACGGGGTTCCGGAACTTCCCCTCCCTGCTCGGCTACGTGGAGTACCTGAAAGAAAAGGGCGGAAATACCACCATCGCGATACTCCAGGAATACATCGGGGGAGCGGACGACTGCTGGGAGTGGACATGCGGACGCCTGAAAGAGATCTACGCCTCTATCCCTGCGCCAGGCCAACCAACGCCGGCCGGGAAAGAGGAGACGATCCGCTCTCTCTCCGGAGATTACCCGGCCCGCATGGAAGAGCTCGGCAGGGTCACGGCCCGCTTCCACACCGCCCTCGCATCGGACAGGCACTTTCCCGCGTTCGCTCCTGAACCGGTAACGGAAAGGGACGCGGCGAAATGGGCAGGCCTTTTCTCCTGCCAGATACGCTCCGTCCTGGGGCTCGCCGCGGAGATGCTGCCATCGTTGCCGGAAGAGGTGCAAGAAGAGCTCGCCCGCGTAATAGGCGGGGAAGAGGCCTTCCTTGAGAGGGTAAAGGACCTCTCGCTCCTCTGCGAGGAAGGCGTCTCGAAGATACGTGTCCACGGCGACTACCATCTGGGCCAGGTACTCAAGAGGGACGGCACCTTCTTCATGCTCGACTTCGAGGGTGAGCCCGCGCGGCCGCTCGCGGAGAGAAAGGTCAGGCAGTGCGCCCTCAAGGACGTGGCGGGGATGCTGCGCTCGTTCGATTACGCTGCCTATGCGGTATTATTTGAGCTGGGCGCCGAAAAGATGGGGCCGCTCGAGGAGTGGGGCACGGCCTGGAGGGACCTCGCCCGACGCTCCTTTCTCGACGGCTACCTGTCCGGGACGGGGACGGCGTCCTTCCTCCCGCGATCGCACAAATCACTCCAAAAAGTCCTCTCCGTGTACGAGCTGGACAAGGCGATTTACGAGCTCAACTACGAGATGAACAACAGGCCCGGCTGGCTCAAGATCCCCGTGAGGGGCCTTCTCGGCATAATGCAGGGATAACCGGCTGATGCAAGATTTCAATAAAACCGTGGATTGAACGGATTATTTTTCAACCTTGATCAGTGTAATCCCTGTCTGCCGACATGCAGACGCAAAATCCGCGGTTTAAAAAAGTTACTAAGCTAACTGGCCGGGAGCAGGGTGCGTATTACTAAAGGGGCACGTTGCCAAGTTGGCCCGGAGTCAACTGGACATTTACTAATGGGAGCATAAAATAGATTGCATGTCATTGCGAGCCCCCGATCGCGAATGCTTTCGGGGCGCACCCTAAAGAGGCTGCCCAACAATTGTCATTGTCTGGCTATTTATTATTCCCTATGCCGAGCGTGGAACATCAACCAGAGCTTGAAAAGAAAGCGTTTCCAGAGGGATGGCTTCTGTAATGATCCCCTCTCTCTCGACCGATCTTCCCGCATATAGTCTCTGTCATACAAACCCATTTAAAACACCGTTAAATCTGTGGAGTAACAACCTTAATGTTGCCATATATCACCGCGTTTGCCAATAAGCTTCCCTTTCCATTATGATAGGTTATTAAGAAGCCATGCGACCAGGAGCAGAGTCGGAACGCAAATTTTGGTGAAGGTGATCTTCAGCCTGATTATGATCGGGATATTCCTGGTTGATGTTTTTCGCTCCATGAATCTTCTGGAGTAATGCCGGGAGCCCGGCAGGAAATCGGGAGATTGCAGAGAAAAGCTTTACCTAAAGATGGATAATATCCTCGCCGTGATAGAGGGCAATAAAAAGAAGCATGTAATCCCTCAAATGCCTGGTCAGCAAGAAGTTTTGCCTTATATGCTCCTTTCCGTTTCTGCCTAACCAACCGGCGTATTCCGGATTGTTTAAGAGCTGCCGTACAGCACGGGCGGAGCCCTCAACGCTCCGGCAGAGCAAGCCGCCGCGCTGGTGCTCTACCTGGAGAGGAATCCCTCCGACAGCGGAAGCCACAACCGGCTTGGCCTTCCAGAGAGCTTCACTGACCACCAGACCAAATCCCTCCCGGATGGATTTCTGGATGATCACCGTCGAGGCCCTCTGCAAGGCGTTTATATCGATATCGTTTTGTTCGGGCGGGATGAGAAGAATATGTATGTCTGGATCGCGGCAGGCTTTCTCCCTCACTTCCGACAGCACCTTGTCCGATTCCGGATCGTCGGCCGCACTGTTTCCTGCCAGGACCAGCTGGCAGTCGTTATACTTCTTCACGAGATTGAACGCGTCGATTACCCCCACCGGATCTTTCAGATAGTCGAAACGCGAAACCTGGGTAATCACGGGTTTGTCTCTCTTGACCCCGTACTTCTTAAGCACGCTGTCTATAGTTTCCTGCGGTATCTCCTTATTTTTGTCGCTCAGCGGGTCAATTGAAGGAGATATGAGAAACTGCCTGAGGGCCAGCCTCCTGGAGAAGAGGGGGCTGGAGAAAATCACCCCATCATATTTCATTATGAACTGCTTCAGGAAGGCGAAAACCCTTTTATCTGCATGCGCTATATCGACGTGGCAGCGCCAGACCCACTTTTTTCCATCACGTCTCTTCTTTCGAACGAGCATGATGGGCTGTGGATCGTGCACGACGACGATATCACCGTAGATATCCGTTTCATCGATAATGCGGGCGCCCTCATTTAGAAAAAACTCGTATATACCATCTGGAATTTCTTCTTCTCTCCCGTGAAGCGCGTTGTGGAATTTCTTCGTCACCTCGAAGAAGCGTCTGTCACCTTTGATTACATCCCACCGCGCGTCAACGCCGAGCTCCCTGAGAAGCGGTATGAACCTGGTGAGTATCTCGGCAACCCCCCCTCCCACTGCCGTGGAGTTTATGTTCTGCACAACAACCCCCTTGAGATGCGCCGCCAGGAGCTCAAGCTCCTCGATCACGCTCCTGCCGACGATGGGCCTGTAATCCTTAATGCTTGCCATGCTCTAAGCCCTCTTCTCCAGAAGCCCGATTATCTTCTTTCTCAGACCCTCCAGGGAATAAATATAGGGATCAAGGCGTGAAATCCTGTCCGCGAGCTCCGTGTCGCCCAGCGAGCTTTCGAGCCAGTATGAAAAATCGTTTGTTCTCTTCTCCAACCTGAGACGAGCCTCGAAAACATGGAAGTATATGGAGTTCGTGGATACCTTCTTCAGCAGCCGTGTGAACTCCTCGAGTGTACACGCGGTGTAGCGGGTCGACAATATGACGCTGGTGGACTTGACAAAATAAAATTCCGCCCCGTGATATACGAACATCCTTCTCGAGCCGCGTTCTTCATCGAGATGCCTCTCGATCGTCCCGACAATCGCCTCCCGGAGATCGTGGATGGTACGAAAACGGACCGTATCGATGCCGGCGAGCTTCTCGCCCAACATCCCGTCCCCCAATATCTCGCCCACCCAGTAGGCGAAATCGTTCGATGACACCAGGGAGAGGCGGTGGTGCTTCTCCGCGAACCGGTGCGTGTGATGATATATTGAAGAGCTCGGGACCTTTTTGATGTGCCGGAGTAGCTGATCGATATTCGCGGCCTTAAGGCCAGTCAGTTCCTGCAGATTAAACCTCGTGTGAAAGACGAACGGCTCCGTCGCTTTCAGTCTAGTTCTCATTTTAAATCTGCCAATTTTCTTAAAAAACTTTTAACTTCCCTGACATTGGCAAGGTAATACTCGGCTTTGGAGCTGGTGTTTGGCCGTCCCACGTAGACCGTGATCCCCTTTCCAAGAAGGGCGCGGAAGGCGTCCTCATCGGTGAGATCGTCGCCCACGTATATCGGCAATGTGATCTCCGTCTTGCCCATTATGGCCGGCCGCTTCAAGAGCCACGTCACGACCTTGCCCTTATTCCAACTGATCGGCGGCCTCACCTCGAATACCTTCTTCCCGCCGGCAATCCTTATCTCACCCCTTAGCAGGTACGGCCGCGTGATCTCCTCAAAGATCAGCTTCACGCGTTGAAGGTCCCCGCGCCTAACGCACCTGAAATGAACGCTCAGGGAAAGGCCCTTATCCTCGACAGAAGATCCCGGTATATCTCGAAGTTCGCTCCCGAGCTTATCCGCTATCCTTTTGAGAAGGGGCTTCGTCTCGCTCGCCCTGGGAATTACGAAGCGCAGCCTCGGCACTTCCAGCTCAAGGCCGTGGTTTCCCGCGTAGATAAGCCCTTCCAAACCCACCAGTTTCTTCACGTCCTTCAGCGACCTGCCGCTGACGATGCAAACAATATAACGGGGCTCATGGCTTAATTTGTCGAGCAATCTCCTAGTTGTATCAGCGAGAAGAGCCCGCTTCGGCGACCTGACGATAGACGTCAGCGTTCCGTCATAGTCGAGGCAAAGGAGGACGTACCTATATCGCTTGATATGGTTTTTTACCGTATTCCAATTCTTCAATAGCGATTTCAAGGGAGCATTACTCCAGGGATTCGGCAGCAGCGAGAAAATTATCAACCCATCGAAAGACATCGTTGTGACGGACTTCGGAGCGGAGTTTCCGCATGCGCTTCTGCTTCTCCTCAATATCCATTGTGAATGCCTCGAAAATAGCGTCGGCGGTTCTCTCTACATCGTAGGGATTGACAAGAATGGCCCCCCTATTCAACTGGGCCGCCGCGCCCGCAAACTCGCTGAGGATCAGCACGCCGTTATTCCCGGTACACGACGCGCAATACTCCTTCGCGACGAGGTTCATCCCGTCGTTGAGGGGCGTGATCAGAGCGATCTCGCAGGAGCGGTAATGAGCCACCAGCTGCGTGGTATCGAGGGTGCTAAAAATATAGTGTATGGGAACCCATCCCAGAACTGTAAACCGGCCGTTGATGCGCCCCACCAGTTCGTCGAGCTCGCGCTTCATCGCCTGGTACTCAGGCACTTCCATGCGACTGGGTATGACGACCTGTATGAGAGAGACCTTCTGCCTCAATTGGGGGTACTTTTCCAGGCATAGATCGAACGCCTCGAACCGGTTTGGTATTCCCTTCGTGTAATCCAGCCGGTCAACCCCGAGTATAAGCTTGTGATCCGGAAATTTCTCGTGAAGCAGCCATGCCGCCTCCTCGACCTCTTCTGTTTTGGCAAGATCACTGTATTTTGCAAAGTCGATGCCGATGGGGAAAGCCCCCGCCACGGTCGTTCGGCCTTCGTAACTGATAATTGAATAGGGCCTTTGATACCCTACGCCTGCGGAGGGGACCAGACTTTTGATGCACTGAATAAAGTTCCTGAGGTCTCTCCTCGTCTGAAATCCGATCAGGTCGTACTGGAGCATTTTCTGGATGAGTTCCAGTCTCCAGGGAAGCCTGATAAAGATGTCCGGAGACGGGAAGGGTATGTGGAGAAAGAAGCCTATCTTCCTTTTAAAGCCAAGCCTCCTCAACTCGCTCCCGACCAGCAGGAGCTGATAATCCTGCACCCATATAAAATCATTCCCCGCGCTATAAGAAGCCACTGTTTCGGCAAACTTCGCGTTTACCGCTTTATAGGTATGCCAGTTCGATCTATTGAAAACAGTTTTTCCCAGGAGGCCGTGGAAAAGCGGCCAGAGTGTCCCGTTGGAGAAGCCATGATAATAATTTATTATTTCTGTCCTCTTAAGAGTAACAGGCTCTATCTGATAGCCCAGCCTTTCCGGGGCCACTCTTAAAATCCTTCTGTAAGGCAACTGTTCGTCTGAGCCCGGCCAGCCTATCCACATCCCCTTCTTTTTCTTCAATACGGGAGCAAGGGCCGAGACCAGCCCTCCGGTGCCGGGTTCAAAAATCCAGCGCGCGTTCTTTTTCCGAATAACAACCGGCAGCCTGTTGGATACAACCACTATTGGTTTATAAATGGCAAACCTCCTCCTCAGTTAAGACACGCTTTTCACCCTAGCCAAGACAACAGGATAAGTCAAGTAAGCCGCCTATTACCAACCTTTGAGATGGGATAGTATATAGCCCTAGCCTGCCGTACGGTCCCGTCACCTTAGACGAGTGAAAAAAGGCAGGATCTTTATTTAACAATCCGCGTCGATATGTGGTAAATTGTTTAATTCGCTAAAAATGGTAGCCGCTCCGATGGCTATCGGGGCAATATGTTGCGTGCCTAAAAAGTTTATCCGCCTCAGGAGATGGTGCGGCTACCATCAGGCTCCGATAAGGTCGGATTATTAATAAATTTGCGAGCGCCTGCCGGCAGGCAGGAAGCGAGCTAATTTATATGAAAGGATGAATTATGAAGATTGCTCTGGTATCGAAGCTCTGGGAACCGACGTCGCCCAACTCAGTCGGCGGCACGGGGTTCATCGTAGGCTCCCTCGCCGACGGCCTCGTCGAGAGGGGCCATGACGTAACCGTCTACGCCAGCGGAGACTCGGAAATCAAGGGGAAGCTCGTCTCGTTTTCCGATAAGCACGTGTGGGACAGGTTCCCGGAGGCCCTCTACTACCTCACCATAGCCAGGGCTTTCAAGGACGCCGGCCGCTATGACATCATCGACTGCCACGTGGAGGAGAAGGGCCTCTTCTTCAGCCCCCTGGTAGATACGCCCGTCGTCAACACGTTCGAGTTCGGCCTCTTCAACGACGAGCAGAAGAAGATCTTCGAAGAGTACAGGGACGAAAAGTGCATATCTATCTCCTACTCCTGCAGGAAGATCTACCCCGACCTCAACTGGATCGCGAACATCTACAACGGCATACGCATAAAGGACTTCCCCTTCAGCGACAGGCACGGAGACTATCTTCTCCTCCTGGGCAGGGTGTCTTCACAGAAGGGAGTCCACCACGCCGTGCAGGTCGCGCTCAAGTCGGGTATTAAGCTGATCATCGCAGGCAAGGTGGTGGACGAGGACAAGGAGTACCTGGATAAACTTGTATGGCCCCACGTCGACGGGGAGCAGATAAAGTACATCGGCCTCGTAAGCTACCGGGAGAAGATGCCCCTCCTGGAGAACGCCCTCGCCCTCATAAGCCCCCTCTGCTACCTGGAGGCTTTCGGCCTTAACCTCGCCGAGTCGATGGCCTGCGGCACGCCCGCCGTCGCGTTCGACCGCGGCGCCGCGGCCGAGGTCATCAAGGACGGCGAGACGGGCTTCATCGTGGAGGACGGCGACGTCGACGGGATGGTAGAGGC
>JAVCDC010000007.1 GCA_030765135.1 Candidatus Tritonobacter lacicola
AGCCCGAAATAATCCCGACCTGCTCTTCAACGAGTTCTAACCGGCTCGCTGCCCGCCAAGCCGGGCCCGTTTACGTGAAAATTCATAATTTCAAGACCTGACCCACAACGCCTGAACTCCGGGACCCGTCCACGCCAACCTGTCTCCCTCCTCCATGATGCGTAAATTATAATAATTTTCCATTGACAATTATCCTCTATATAGTATATTTCTTATCCTGTGCGAAATCTGGTTTACTTACTGAAAAAACTTTGCAAAGTTGCTGTATAAATATTGGTTATTCAGCTTTGAAATAGGAGAAGATTCATGAGAAGTCGCACCTTTACTGTAGTTCTAATTTTAGCATGCGCATTGTTTGCTCTTTCTGGCGGTGCGTCGTGGGCCCAGCCGGCTATCCCCTGGCCGATGTTCCGCCACGACCTTCAACACACGGGCAGGAGCACCTATATGGGTCCACAGGTGGGCACCCTCGCCTGGACCTATGGTGCCGCAAACAGTGTGAGATCTTCTCCCGCCGTGGGAGAGGGTGGGCAGGTCTACGTCGGTGCGGACGATGGGAACCTCTACTCATTCAACTCGGATGGTTCCCTGTCGTGGACGTATGCGAATGCCGGCAATATCTATTACTCTTCGCCCGCTATCGGGAACGACGGCAAGGTATATTTCGGTGTCCTGAGCAGCGCGTTCTACTCCCTCAATTCCGTCGGAACTCTCTCGTGGTCCTACGTGACCGCTATGGCAAATTCGTCCCCCGCCCTCGACGATGACGGAAGGATTTACGTGGGCTCGTCTGACCCGAAACTCTTCTCGTTTAATAGTAATGGGGCACTCCACTGGAGCTACAGGACGGGTGGCGCCATCTCGGAATCTTCACCCGCCATCGACTCCGAGGGGAGCATATACGTTGGATCTCTAGACTATAAAGTCTACGCTCTTCGTTCGACGGGCGCCCTGAAGTGGACGTATTCGACCGGGGCGAGGGTCTACTCTTCTCCCGCCATCGGTTCAGACGGGAGTGTATACATCGGGTCGTGGGATGGGAATATCTACTCGCTTACTTCCGCTGGCTCTCTCTCCTGGAGTTATGTAACCCCGGGGGGCAGTCATGTAGAATCCTCCCCCGCAATAGGATCGGACGGCAGGGTCTATGCAGGCTCCGACGATTACAGGCTGTACGCCCTGGAATCGACCGGCTCGCTGATGTGGAGCTATGTGACGGGCGCGACTGTGCGGTCGTCGCCCGCTATCGGTTCGGCCGGCATGGTATATGTCGGGTCGGGTGATTACAAACTGTACGCGATCGATTCAACGGGCTCGTTAGCATGGACCTATTCGTCCGGCTCGGGCGGGGCAATTGAATCCTCGCCGGCCATCGGTCCTGACAAGCGAGTCTATGTGGGGTCTTTCGACCAAATGATATACGCTTTTGAGGAGCCTCCACCCTCGCCCACACCGACCATTACCAGGACACCGACGATTTCTGCAACACCGACGATCACTCCCGCTATCACCAACACACCTACGCAGACGCCAACGAATACACCAACGGTCACCAACACGCCTACACAAACACCCACGATTACAAACACACCCACACAGACACCGACGGTCACCAACACACCGACTCAGACTCCGACTGTCACGATGTCTCCTACGTCGACACCTACGGCTACAGCCTCCGGCACGCCGACCACAACCAGCACACCAACGAGCACGCCGACTATAACTAACACGCCCACGAGCACGGCCACGAGCACCGCGACTCCGACGGTCACAAACACGCCCCTTCCCGTTGTCCCCCTGGCACTGATGAAGGACTCTGCGGGTGACTACAACCTGTACGGCTACGAGCTGCCGGATGCGAGTGACAGCAGCTACTGGGACGCCCTGGGCCGCAACCCGTCACCCCTGGCGAGGGACCTGTGGCTCATACCGTCCGGCAACAACACTGCCACTATGACGGAGGTGGACGCGAACGGTGCGGGAGAGCAGGAGCTTGCAGTCCTGAAGCTGGATCACGGTTTCGACCAGAACATCTACCTCTACAATGTCCCCGTGCCGGGCGACTGGTCCTACTGGGACGTGGACGCGCGCAACCCCTCCGCCCTCGCGCGGGACTTATGGATTATACCTCAGGGCGACGACACGGTCCTGACGGCTGACGGCGGAAGCAGCCTGGCCTCCATGAGGGACCAGGGGGGCGACTACAACCTCTACATGTGGAACAGCCCCGCCCCGGGAGACTGGACATACTGGGACGCGCACGCGAGGAACCCCTCGGCCCTGGCGCGTGACCTGTGGATCATACCGCAGGGCGATGACGCCGCGGCTATGTGCGGCCTCGACACGACGGGAGACGGTGATGCCGACAGCCTGCTCGTGGTGAGGAACAACGGGGGCGACTATCTCCTCTATGTCTGGAACATGCCCGTGGCGGGAGACTGGACGTACTTCGATGCCATGGCGCGGAACCCGTCTGCCCTCGCGCGCGATTTCTGGGTCATCCCCCAGAGGAACGACATAGAGCAGGTTGTCGGCATAAGCCGCGGAGGCCCCGACGAGCTGGGCGTGATGGAGAACTACGTCGGTGACTACGGCTTCTACGTCTGGACCGCCCCCGAGCCGGGAGACCAGACCTACTGGGACGCGCAGGCACGCAACCCGTCTCCCCTGGCGCGCGACCTCTGGAAGATCCCCGAGGGGAACGACACAATGGACATCGCGGCGCCTAGGTAACAGAAAACAGATAACATCGTAGGGGCGGGTTTTAAACCCGCCCCTAACGTCCGGTTTGGATTTGGAGCAGAGCAAAGGCTCACCCAACAGCATCCCCTCCCCCCTCTGCGGGAGATGGGGGGCCGGATATTTCCGTCGGGGGGGGACATGCACGTCCCTTTCATGTCGTTACCCGATATCCCGTTTCCCATTTTCAGAAGCCCGGGAAATACACCGGAAGAACCGAAGATATAGCCCTGTCATCTGCGGAACAGGAGGGGAAAAGGGGTCATCTGTCAAAGCGCCCTTTCGAAGTCCTGAGGACATCTGGTAATATATGGCGAACCCGATATGCCCGAAGTCCGGGCGGCACCACCCGGAAGGCACGACAGGAACATGGCAGAAGAGAAGATAATAACGCCGCACCGCCTCAACGCCTTCAGTGACGGCGTGTTCGCCATCGCGATAACCCTGATGGTGCTCACCCTCCAGCTCCCCGATGAGGCAGCCAGCGTCCCGATAAACGAAGCACTGCGCCTATCCGTCCTGAAGCTTGAAATCTGGGTCATCAGCTTTCTCATAATCGGGGGATTCTGGATACGGCACCACAAGCTCATACAAAGAATAGAGCGCGTGGACATGGTGCTGCTCTGGCTCAACCTGTTCTACCTGCTGGTAATCACCGCCATGCCCTGGCTGGTCTCATTGATCGAAACCTACCCGGGCGAACCCCTCGCCGTGACAATCTTCTCGGGCGCATGCGGCTTCATGGGGCTGGTGAAACTCAGCATGTGGCTCTACGCTTCGCACAAAAACCGGTTAATAAACCCGTCAATAAGCCCCCGCGAGGTAAAGGCGGTGGCGCTTACAAACCTCTGCACTCCGGTAGTCGCAGTAATATCCATCGCGGTCGCTTACACCGTCAGCGCAAGACTGGCGTTCTGGTGCTGGCTGCTCCGGGGGGTGCTCGGACCCCTCGTATCCCGCAGTTATAAATCAGGGACGTAGGTTGAATTTGTTCAATATAATCCTGCCCGAAACCGGGCACGCGGTTGGCTTTCCCGCGACGCGCTCCCCGGGGTTTTTCTACAAGGCCGAAAGGATCGGTGGATAGAGCCGGTCTCAGCCCTTACTTTCTCCTTGATCCTGATGCCCTTCCTTGGACACAGGCTCGATCCGGAAGACATCTTTAGTCTCGCCGGTCACCGGCGGCGTGTAATCGTTACGAAGGACAAGGCACTTCTTCGGGCAGCTATCCGCGCAGAGGCCGCAGACGATGCACTTCAGGCGGTCGATCTCCCAGGTCTTCCCTTCGCGGTCCACTGCGATGGCCCCGGCCGGGCACTTCTTCGCGCACAGGCCGCAGAGAACGCAGTTCGACGGATCGATCTCGACCGGCCCCCGGGTGCCGCCGAAAAA